>JBDQOY010000172.1:0-4098 GCA_040260935.1 Pirellulales bacterium | reverse complement strand
GGGCAGGGGGGGAGTGTTCTTATCCGGGTGACCGCGGCGTCAGTACCAGCAGGTGCAACCGCTGCGTCACCGGGACAACGATCCCCAACGGTTCCGGAGGCTGGCCAGGACGCAGTCGACGCACAGGAACTCTTCTGTTCAGAGCTGATCCGCGGTGGAGAGCCTCCCTTGCAGCTTGATCTGCCGCTGCACCGGGTCACTCGTCTCCGGTTGCACGTTGAGCCGGCCACCGCCGGCAATGTGCTGGACCGCACACTCTGGCTTGACCCTCGGGTGCATGGTCCGTCGAAAGGGTGAGAGGCTGCGGCAGGGCTGCTCGGTCAGTCAGCGGGCCGCCGGGGTGGCATCTCGGGCCACCTCTTTTTGAAACAGCGCGTGCAGGAAAGCAAGCTGCTCGGGGTGCTCGGCAGCCAGGTTCTGTCGCTCCTTGGGGTCCTGCTGCAGATTGAACAGTTCCCACTCAGTGGCAGTGGCAGGTGGGTGTTTGCCATAGTGCACGATCTTCCAGTCGCCATGCCGGAGTGCCCGGCGATCAATCGGATTTCGCCAGACCCAATAGAGGCTGCGTGCTGGAAGCGGGGTCTGTTGGAGCAGCAGGCGTTCCAGGCTGATGCCGTCACACGAGACGGGGGGCGTGCAGCCGGTGATGTCGGCCACTGTCGGCAGCCAGTCGGTGATGTGGACAGGCGTTGTCACGAGATGTGGTCGAATTGTGCCCGGCCACGAGATGATGCCGGGCACATGGATGCCGCCCTCCCAGACATCGCACTTCCTGCCACGCATCGGCAGCGGCTGGTTAAAGTTGGTCAGCGTGAGATCATCCGGGTAGGCGTTGCCTGGCCAGGTGACCTGCGGGCCATTGTCGGAAGAGAACAGCACAAGGGTCTCCTCGCGAATGCCCTGCTGATCGAGGGCGGTCAGCACCCGGCCAATTGCATGGTCGACATGATGCACCGCCGCCAGCAGCAGCCGGCGTTCGGGGTCGGGCTCTGACTGGATCCGCCCCTCCGGGTCGTTGAACCATTCAATGTCTGCCTCGTTGAGCCAGCGGGTCGGATCAGCCGGGTCGCGTTGGGTGGGCCTGTCGGTGAACCGGCCGCGTTCGTCGAGCGGAGTGTGCGGGGCATGGAAGGCGAGGTAGAGGAAGAATGGGTCGGCATGATCGGCCTCAAGAAACTGCACCGCCCGATCAGCCACGAGGTCAGTGGCGTGCCGGCCGTTTTCATGACCGGGGATCGGCGTGCTGTCATTGTGCCAGGTGATTTCGAAGGGGCCCTTCCGATACCGATGGTCGTACATGCCAACGGCGCCGGCGAGTGATCCGTAGGCATGATCGAACCCAAAGTGTTGCGGGCCGTGGGCGGGGGTCGAACCAAGATGCCACTTGCCGCAGAGAAAGGTCTCATAGCTGGCGGCCTGGAGCATGCTTGCCATGGTTGGAGTGCCGAGGGGAAAGGCGGGCTCGTTGGAGGCTTGCAGGGCATGACCCCCGAAGCGGCTCGGCAGGCGTCCGGTGAGGACGGCTGCGCGGGTCGGCGTGCACTGCGGCATGACATAGTGCCGTTCGAGGCGGGCTCCAGACGCCGCCAAGGCATCGAGGTTGGGGGTGAAGGCACGGTCTGGATTGTTGAAGCCGATGTCGGCCCAGCCCTGGTCGTCGGTGATCATCACAACGACATTCGGACGGCCTGCAGCGGGAGCACTGCTGGCCAGCCGCGCAGCAGGGCCGCTCAGGATCAATCCGGCGAGGATGCCCGCAAGGAGTCTGAAACCACGGTAGAAGCACGGCGGGTGCATCAATCTCATCTCCAGTGAGGCCGCAGGGGACGCGTTGATCGTGGCGGTGCGCAGCCCGAGGAGGCACTGGGGCTCTCTTTCGTCGTTGATGATAACGCATCGCCTGGCGGGCGTGCCGCCGCTCGGTAGGGCCGGGCACTGCTGGAGGCCGAGTGCCTGCTAGCGGCCGTAGGTGTTGCCCAGTCCCGGCCGATTGTCGGTTGGCTTTACGCGACAGAGTTCGTCATAGACCTTCCGAACACCATCAACGAGGTTTTTGGCTTCGTGTGGTTCGAGCACATGCAGTTTCTGCATCGATCGCCAGGAACTGAGAATCAGGCTTTTGAAGTATTCACGTTTTTGAATTGTTCGGCCACTTTTGCGGAGCATCCAGGCCTCGTCGCCGTGACGAGCATCCCAGTCCCGCCATTTCTTTGAGTATTCGAGTGTCTGCTCGATCCGAATTTCGAGGCCGCCGCGGAGCGTGCCCGTGCGGGGATCGAGAAACGTCCGCAGTTCGCCGTCGGTGATCTTGCTGAGGGCGTCAGCCACGATCTCAATTACGATGTCGGTTCCCACCATGCCCTGGGTGAGGGCCCGGTCAAGCACCGGCCGGAGCAGATCGCTGAGCGTCTGCCGGTTGAAGTTGGCGATCGTGAGTGTCGCAGGGCGGCGAGCCATCGGCGCAACCGGTGCGTTTCAAGGGTTGGATCTCAACGGCCAGGCGTTGGGAACAAGCGACTCATCACTCCCCGGCCCCCCGGTTCTTGTAGGGGGAGGAATAGCCCCCGTCAAGCAGGTTGCCCCGGTGTGGTTGAGCGGGGCGGTAAGGCCGTCAGGAGGCCCGGGCGGGTAACCCAAACCAGGAGTGAGGCAAATCAGAGGAGATTGCTCACGTTTGCGTAACGCGGTGCGAGTCGAGTGGGTGGCAACGCCCAATCGCCCCAGCCATTCGAGAGGCGGGCGTGGGAAGCAGGACAAAAAGGGTTTCCCAAGCGGGCGTTTGGCAGACGTGCCCTGAACGTCGTGTCAGGAGGAGGCGGTTTGCAGGCAGGTGTTCATGACCGCTATTCTCCGCGTTTCCGCGAAGCACGAACGAAAGGTGAACCATGATCCACATCCATCCCTTTACGGCCCTACGGCCCTCCATAGAGCATGCCGAGGAGGTCGCGAGTGACCCGTATGACGTGATTTCGACCGAGGAGGCCCGGGAGCGGGCGGCCGGCAAGCCGTTGTCGTTCCTGCATGTCGTGCGGTCGGAAATCGACCTGCCCGAGGAGATCGACTGTCATGCCGCCGAGGTCTACCAGAAGGCGAGCGAAAACCTGCAGGCGATGATCACCGCTGGAACGCTCACCCGGGAATCGCAGCCCAGCCTCTATCTTTATCGGCAGATCCGCGAGGGGCAGTCGCAGACCGGCGTGGTGGCCTGCGTTGAAGCGGACCAGTACCGCACCGGTGAAATTCGCAAGCACGAAAAGACCCGCCCCGACAAAGAGGATGATCGGACGCGTCACCTCTTGGAGACAGCCAGCCATGCCGAGCCGGTCTTCCTCTGCTTTCGGGATGCGCCCGTCTCCGGCCAGACCATCGCCGAGCGAATGGCGGCCGATACCCAGGCGGCTCCGATTTTTGACTTCGTCGCCCCCGACGGGGTTCAGCACACCGGCTGGAAAATTGCTGACCACGCCGGCTACGTCGACGCCTTTGGCGGCATGGACCGGCTCTACATCGCCGACGGCCATCATCGGTCGGCTGGTGCTGAACGGGCCGCGACCGCCTCGACGGCGGCCAACCCGAACCACACCGGCAGTGAGGAATACGGACGGTTCCTTGCCGTGGTCTTTCCCCACGATCAGCTGCGAATCCTGCCGTACAACCGGGTGGTTGCCGACCGCAACGGCCTGTCGGCCGAGGCGTTTCTGGACCGGCTGCGGGAGGTAGGTACGCTCACTCCGGCTGCCGCAGGGACACCGGCAGCATGCGGCCAGGTGCTCGTCTTTGTGGCCGGGGCCTGGTGGCTGCTGACCTTCCCGGAAGCATCGATCGACCGCAATGACCCGATCGCCAGCCTCGATGTGGCCCTGCTCCAGGACAGGGTGTTGGCACCAATCCTTGGGATCGGTGATCCCCGGACTGATGCCCGCATCGTCTTTGTCGGTGGCGTGCGGGGCTGCGGTGAACTCGAGCAGCGGGCAGGGGCCGAAGGCGTGGCCTTCTCCATGCATGCGACCAGTGCCGATGAACTGCTGGCCGTGGCCGACGCCGACGAGATCATGCCACCGAAGAGCACCTGGTTTGAGCCGAAACTCCGCAGTGGCC
>JBDQOY010000013.1:0-5192 GCA_040260935.1 Pirellulales bacterium | reverse complement strand
GGCTTCGAATACCTCTACGGCTCGGACCCACAGTACGAATTCGTATTCGTGAACCAGAACCGTGCCGGCATCGGCATGTGGTACGACTTCTGACTTCACGGAAAGCCCAGGCATCCTGCCTGTCTTTCCTTGGAGCAGAGGCCTGCAAAGCCAAGGTTTGCAGACCTCCGCCGGTGCGCATTCGCGGCATCCTGCCGCGGGGGAACGCTGTGCGGATGACTGCTCACTGCCACACGCCTCCCCGTGTCCCCACATAACGAGGTGAAGGTGATCGGCGAACGCTCGAGGAGCCTTCGGAATCGGCCACCCCACCTGACAACGCAAAACCACACCACGCCGCGGCCGATTTCGCGGCGACGAGACTTTCGCCGGCACCGAGCCGCCTGGCTCGCTTCACGGAAAGCCCAGGCATCCTGCCTGTCTTTCCCCAGGGGCAGAGGCCTGCAAAGCCGAGGTTTGCAGACCTCCGCCGGTGCGCATTCGCGGCATCCTGCTACGGCGAATCTGGGGCGAGCACCACAAAAAATCCGACAAAGCCTCGCTTTTGTGGAGAACCACCGAGCGCCTTACGCCATTCCGGCAGACGGCGTAGTCTTGAGAAAGACCCTCAGACCGCTTTGCCCCCCAACAGCACCGCCCGCCTGTGCCCCTACTCGCTCTTGAAACCACCTGTGACGAAACGGCTGCTGCGGTCATCGGACCATCACGCGACGTGCTCTCAAGCGTGGTCGCCAGTCAAGATGCCCTCCACGCCCGCTGGAGAGGCGTTGTCCCAGAAATTGCCTCACGGGCTCATGTCGAGCGAATCATTCCAGTCATTGATGAGGCCATCTCTGCCGCTGCCATCAGTCGTCAGGACCTCAAGGCCGTCGCCGTCGCTGTCCGCCCCGGATTAGTTGGATCGCTACTGGTTGGTCTCGCCGCCGCCAAGGCGATTGCTGGTGTCCTCCAGGTACCACTCGTTGGGTATGACCATATTGCCGCGCACCTGTATGCCTGCCGACTCGCGTTTGGAGACAAACTCGCCTATCCGGCAGTCGGACTGGTTGCCAGTGGCGGGCATACGTCCCTCTTCCAACTGAACGGACCGCTCGATCTCGTACGGCTTGGGGGCACTATTGATGACGCCGTTGGCGAAGCCTTTGACAAGGCCGCCAGCCTCCTCGGCCTGGGCTACCCAGGCGGCCCCGAAATCGAACGCCTCGCCGCCACCGGCAACCCCCGGGCTCACCGGTTCCCGCGGCCACTGGCCAATGACCGGTCCCGGCTCGACCTGAGCTTTAGCGGCCTCAAGACCGCTGTCCGCTATCAGGTTCGCCCACCCGCTGCAGCCACAGACCGGACACTCTCCAAGCAGGAACGGGCCGACCTCGCGGCATCATTTCAACAGGCTGCGGTCGATTCCGTCATCGCCAAGGTGGATCTGGCCCTAAGCCGCACCCGTTGTCGCACCGTCGCCGTCGGCGGCGGGGTGACGGCCAACACCGCTCTCCGTACCGCCCTGGAAGCGCTTGGCCGCAAACGACGGGTGACCATGCTTATTCCGCCGTTTGAGTACTGCACCGACAACGCCGCCATGGGGGCCATCGCCTGGGAACACCTGGAACAGGGCCTCACGGCAGACCCCACCTTGGATGTCCTCCCCGGCACGGATCGGGGACGGCATGCCAAAGCCCTTAGACGCCATGACGCGTCTCAGCGAGCACCTCAACCTCGCCGGTGACAACGTCGTACATCATGCCCACCACACCGAGTTGGCCCTCGGTGATCAGCCGTGGCAACGACTCACTGCCTTCAAGCAGTTTCCGCACCACCCGTACGACATTGCGGCGGGCCACCGCATCAATCACTGCCTGTTGTGGCCCGGCACCGGCCACCGTGAGTCCGCGGCAATCGTCATCGTGAATCACCCGCCCCACTTCGCGAAGAATCCGGCGGACCTCACTGCAGTCAGCAGCAACGGCATCTCGCGGATGACAGTTCTCTGTGACCGCCGCCTCGATGGCACCGCAGCGGGTATGTCCCACCACAGCCACCAGTTTCGCGCCCGCCACCGTGGCGGCAAACTCCACACTGCCAATGATCTCAGCGGTGGTGATGTTGCCCGCAATCCGAACACTGAAGACATCACCAAGACCAAGGTCAAAAATTGCCTCTGCCGGAGACCGTGAGTCAATGCAACTGAGAATCACCGCGAGGGGATGCTGGCTGTCTGCGGTCGCCGTCCGCTGCCGCTCAAGGCTGCGTTTCAGGGGACTGCCGGCCCGAAATCGGTCGTTCCCCTCTAGGAGGATTGCCAACACCTGGGCTGGACTCGCCGCTTTTTGTACTTCCCGACTGGAGTGCTCCACGAAACGGATCTCATCCCGTAGGGCCGGATAGCGATCCTGAAAGCCGACCAGGCTCAACTGCACAAAGCGGGCAGGGGCCCCGGTTCTCTGAAAGTCGACCAGCAGGTCGAGTACGTCCGGATCAATGAAATCAGTATTGGTGGCATCAATCAGTAGCGTTCCACCGGGAGGCACCTCGTAGAGCACCTTCTGCAGGGCTGCCCGGTTGAAGAAGGTCACTTGACTCGCAAGGTCGACCCGGACCACGTCACCGGAGGTGTGCCGCTCGAGCGTTCGGGTGAGCGGCCTGCGATAGTTGGAGTGCAGGATAAACACCACGCTACAGGCGAGCCCGATGCCAATGCCGACCAACAAGTCGGTCAGCACAATCGCAGCAACCGTAGCGGTAAAGGGAATGAACTGAGAAAACCCCTCTCGCCACAACTGTCGATAGCGTTTGGGATTGGTCAGCCGATATCCGGTCTTGATGAGAATGGCGGCCAGCGTGGCCAGTGGGATTTCATTGAGCAACGCCGGCAAGAGCAGCACACAGGTCAGCAGCAACGTCCCGTGTGACACCGTTGCCAGCCGAGTTCTGGCGCCGGCGTTGACGTTGGCCGTGCCGCGAATCACCGCAGCACTGATCGGCAACCCCCCCAGCAGTCCGCAGATCACGTTCCCCACGCCCTGGGCAAGCAGTTCACGGTCCCGAGGTGTTCGTTGCTGCCGTGGATCAATCTTGTCGACAGCCTCGATTGCCAGCAACGACTCAAGGCTAGCAATAACGCCAATGGTGACTGCTGCCACATAGACGCGAGAGTCGGCCAGACTGGCGAAGTTCGGAAAGGTGATCAGTCCCATCATTCCCTCTGGGCCGTCGCCAAGAGGCACCGACACGAGATGAGTTGGGCCGATCGCCCACGGGCTACCAGCACGCTTCAGCAGAATGTTGGTGACGGTGCCAGCGACGACTGCAACCAGTGGCCCGGGAATGCGGGTCTTACGAAGCCACTTGATCTGATCCCAGGCAACCACCAGCACAAGTGATCCGATGCCGATGGTCGCTGCCCCTGGCAGAAAGTAGCGGAACGACTTGGGCAGATCGGAAAAGGTGGTTTCACGGTCAGGCTGATTGAAAGACATTTCACCGATCGGATCGATGTCGTAGCCGATCAGGTGGGGCAGTTGCTTGAGAATGATGATGATGCCGATCGCCGCCAGCAGCCCCTTGATGACGCTGGTCGGGAAGAACGACGAGATGAACCCTGCCCGAAAGAGCCCAAATGCCACCTGGATGAACCCGGCGAGGACAACCGCCGTCAGAAATCCCTCAAACCCACCCAGTGCCGTCGTCTGGGCCGACACGATGGCGATCAAGGCCGGAGACCCGCCGGAAACACTGGTTCGTGAGCCGCTGAGTCCACCAACCACAATGCCGCCGACGATTCCGGCCACGATTCCCGAAAACAGCGGTGCCCTGGCAGCCAACGGAACCCCGAGGCAGAGCGGCAGGGCCACCAGGAAGACGACGACCCCGGCCATGAGGTCCGCCAGCAGGTGTTCGGGGAACAGGCCGCGTTTCGGCATCGTCGGTTCTCCCGGGGGACATGTCCTGCCAGATCAGCAGCCAACCCGCTGATCACCGCCCAGAATCTACCCCCTCAGCGAGCAAACCGTCCATCGGCCGCGGGCTTCCTTCCGGTGACAACAGTCCAACGCGTTGACGCCAACTTTCGGCTTTTCGGCCCACTGCTTTGACCATCCCGCCTGAGTGGGTATCCTCACAACTTCCTTCAGGGGAATCTTTTTGCACCTTTCTGGAAACATTCACCCATGTCTGACGCTGCAGCCGGCTACCTCACTGATGTCGAGTACATCCCCGGGTTTTATCCCCACATGTCGCCTGTCGCGATGCGGTATGCCGCCTCGTTGAATCGGGTGGTGCCACCGGCAACCAGCAAAGGCTTCCGCTACCTCGAACTTGGCTGCGGCCTCGGCCGCTCGCTCACCACGCTGGCAGCGGCCAACCCGCAGGGTGAGTTTGTCGGCGTTGACGTCAACTCGAATCACATTGCTGCCATTGACAAAGATGTGGCTGCTGGCGAATTGAAGAATGTGCAGGCAATCGCCAGTGACTTTGCCAGCCTGAGCAAGGATCTCGGAAAGTTTGACTTCCTCGCCCTGCATGGCGTCTTCAGTTGGGTCGCACCAGAAGTTCGTGATCAGATCTTGGCTGTTGCCAAAGAGCACCTGGCTCCGGGCGGGTTGCTGCTTGTCAGTTACAACGCGATGCCGGGATGGGCTCACCTGCAGCCGATTCGAGGCATTCTGCGGCAGTACGCTGCATTGCGGCAGGGTGATACCGTTCAACGCATCCGTGATGCCCTGAACTACCTGGTCTTCATTCGTGATAAGAAAGCCCGCTACTTCGAAGACAACCCACGGGCTGCCGCCTATGTTGACGGGCTTCTGAAGCAGGACCTTCGGTACCTCGCGCATGAATATCTCAACGAGCACTGGACTAGCTTCTACTTTTCAGAAGTGGCCGGCGTATTTGGCTCAGCCGGCATGGCCTTCGTCGGCAGCCTGCCGATCCACACCAACTTCTGGGACCTCTGCGTTCGTCCCGAGTTCCAGGAACTGTTCCGGACGACGAGCAATCGGCTGGTGACCGAGTCTCACAAAGACTTCTGCGCCAACACTGCCTTCCGCTGGGACATCTACGCCAATGAGCCTCGAGTCATGCAGAATTCGGAGGAGCGACTCAAGCAGATTGACGACCTCTACTTCCGGGTTGCCCGCCCGAACATCACCCTGCCGCACCAGGTCAACCTGGGGGTCGTCACATCGACAATTCAGGGG
>JBDQOY010000171.1:0-5329 GCA_040260935.1 Pirellulales bacterium | reverse complement strand
TGGTGCCGGCCTATCGTGGGCAGATCACCGTCAGCCAGATCCAGCGGCCGACGACTCAGTGTCCACGCCAGCCCAGGCAGCCACCGACGTCACCCCGTCAAGCACCGCTTGCCACGACGTTGCCATCGAGTCGGCATTACCAGCCTGACCGACAACGCTTCCGCCAGCAGTGGCACCGCCACCCGCATCGAACTGCTGCCGAAATTCCTGCAGAAACGGATCGACCGTCTCGTGCAGATCGGGCGGAAGATACTGGTCGGCCTGGCCAATCAGCGTGGCCACCAGCTGTCCGCTCTGGCTGACGGTGATCTGCCCACGATAGGCCGGCACCATCGTGACGGCAAAGAAGGTTACCACCACACAGAACAGGGCCCCTTTGGCCAGCCCAAAGACAAGGCCCAGCTGGTGGTCAAAGGCCGAGAGATGCACCGCATCGATCGCTGAAGAAACCACCCGGAACACCACCCAGACCACCATCGACGTGGCGACATAGAGGGCGAGCATGGCAAGCAGCCGGTTCCAGGGGGGCTGCTGGCCGATCAGCGGTGCCAGTTCCGCACTGAAACGCAGCGCGACGTACGAACTGAGGCAGATTCCGGCAATCCAGGCGATCTGCCAGACAATTCCCTTGAAATAGCCGAGCAGGCCCGCCGTCGCGAGCAGCCCAAGCATCACCAAGTCGTAACTTTCAACCGCCACAGACGCATCCTCCTTGATCACGCCGTCGCCACTGAGCCACGGACTACCGCGGGAATGTAGAGGCCGGCCGCCCCGCCCAAAAGTCCAGTTCATCCATATAAAAACAGCAGACAGGAAACTCGCCCCAGGCCGCCCAGGCCACCCAGCCTTCAGGGCGAGCACCGCAGCGACACTCCAGCCGCCCGGGCCACCCCCAGTCGCCACATTCCCCCTCATTGCGCACGGCACCCGGGCCGGTTAGGCGGCTGGTATTGCCTCGGAGGTGCAGGGGATGGTGAGTGGCTTCAGCTCTGAATTCCTCACCAGGAAAGCCGACAGAACTACTTGAAGGTGTTTTCTGGGGACACTGTGTGCCCTGAGGCCGAAGGATCGGTCTCTCGTGCCTGCTCGCTGTCCGGCTCCAACCATGGCCGGCAGGGACTCGGGGAGTGACACCGTTCAAGGAGGGATTCGCAGCGTGCCGGGCTTCCGTGAGCACATCACCGGTTCGACGATCGTCGGCATTGGCTACGGTGCAGCCGCCTGGTACATCGGCGAAGTACCGCCGCTGACGTGCCTGTTGGGCGCGGGCCTTTGCTCGGTCTCGGGCATGCTGCCTGACCTCGACAGCGGCCCCGGTGTTCCGATGCGGGAAAGCGTCGCGTTCGCTGCGGCTGTCGTGCCGGTCATGCTCCTGCCAAGGCTGGAAACCTTTGGCCTTCCGATCGAAGCCCTGATTCTTCTCTGTGGCGCGATCTATCTCGCGATCCGGTTTGGCGTGACCTATCTTCTCAAGGAATTCGCCGTCCACCGGGGCATGTTCCACAGCATCCCCGCTGCCGCCATTGCCGGCCTCACCGCCTTCTTGGTGTTTGCAGCGCAGGAGCCAATGCACCGCTACTTCGTCGCCAGCGCCGTGGTGCTGGGCTTTCTCACCCACCTCATCATGGATGAGATCTGGTCGGTGAAACTCGGCATGTTTGGCCCAAAGATCAAAAAATCGTTCGGTACCGCCGTCAAGTTTCTCGGGAATGAAGCCTGGGCCAATATTGTCACCTACCTGCTGGTGGTGATTTTGGGGGCCCTTGCCGCCAGTGACGCCTCCGTGACTGAGCGACTGTCAGTCGTCCGCCAGCAGGTGGAGCAGGCATCGCGGCAGTACCCCAACACCACACCGCTCCAACCGATCTACCGCCGCTAAGGGCCGCGGTCGGGCAACCGGCTGAGGGCTGCACGCCAGGGCCTTGCCTGGGCCGGCTTGCTGCACGATCATGCGGGGATTGCTTCCCCCATTGATGAATCCTTCTTGAAAGCACTTCCGGTCATGGACCTGCCAGCGGCTGCCATCGCCCCTGCCGCGCCCGGCAGCCACCTGCTCCTGGCCGGCTACCTCCTCCTGGTGGCGTCGGCGGCGTTCTGCGGCGGCTCTTCCGTGGCATTTCTCTCGCTGGGTCACCGGCGACTCCAGGTGCTGCTGTCATTCACCGGCGGCATCCTGCTGGGCGTCGGCATGCTTCAGCTGATTCCACACGCTTATTTAGAGTTGGATCGTCGGCTCGACACCACCATGGGCTGGGTGCTGGGCGGCTTCTTTGTCATGTTTCTGCTGGAACGGGCCTTCCACGGCCACGCCCACCACACTGCCGATGGTGGCGATGAGTCCACCGCGTGCCTGCATGATGCCGCGACGCACGACCAACTGCACGGCCATGCCCCCCACCCCGCCCACCACAATCAGCCGACGAGCCGCTGGGGCTGGGGCGGCGCATTCATCGGCCTCGGCCTCCACAGTCTGGCCGACGGTGCTGCCCTGGCTGCCGCAGTCAATACTGACACCGCCCACGGCGCCGGCTGGCTCGCCGGGTTGGCTGCCTTCCTGGCGATCCTGCTGCACAAGCCGTTCGATGCTGGCATCATCGCCACCCTGATGCTCGGCGCCGGCTGGTCGCAACGCAGTCGGGTCATGGTCAATCTGGCCTATGCAGCAGCGGTTCCCCTCGGCGCAGTGCTGTTCCTGCTGAGCCTCGACCTGCTCGGGCAGCAGCAGCAGGCCGTGACCGGTGCGGCCCTGGGCCTGGCCGCTGGAGCCTTCCTCTGTATCGCTGCTGCCGACCTCCTGCCTGAGGTGCAGTTTCACAGCCACGACCGCGTCCTGCTCTCAGTCGCGTTGGCCCTCGGCATCACCCTGGCCTGGGGCATCACTGTCTTGGAACGCTACTCGCATCCCCACGGACGACCGATAGCGACCGACACAATGCCCCTCTCGGCGAGCCCCTGAGCACGCAGATCACCCCGTGACCTCGGCCGACTCGGGCTGCCCCTCAACCTCCAGACCGCGGCTTCGTCGCACCTCACGCACCGCGACAAGCACCGCCTCGATCACCCGCTGCTGCTGCATGATCCGGGCCCGCTGGACTCCGAAACAGACGGCGATGAACGCCGGCAACCCCAGGCCGCCGAGCAGGTGCGGTGTCACCCAGTCAGCACTCCCCTGCCGCCCTGCTGCCGGGTCAGCTGCCCCACCAAGGGCGACAATGGCCACCACACTCAGCATGCCGAGCAGTGCAAAGGGAAAAGACCGTCGCTTGATCTGCTTGCTCTGGGCAACGAACGTATTCGCCAGTCCGTAGGTTTCCACAACCTCTCGGCACCAACGATCCGTGCCAATGAAGTAGGTGACCGACATGCTGTTGACCAGCACGACCATCAACGCAGCCAGCACCCCGGATAGACGGTGAACCGTCCCCCAGCGGAGAATCGCCGGGGCGGTCTGCCCGTGAAGGTCACCCAGCCACAGGCCGAGGCCAGCCGTCGCCAGCATCAGCACCACCGCAAACGTCGCCACCCACCGAAACAACTTTTCCATAACGCCTTCCGCGACACCTTCCAGGCATGTGTGGATCCAATCGCCAGCGTGGAGCCGTCCGACGCTGCCTTCGCTCAAGAATAGTCGGCGAGTCGGGTGCACGACACCAGGGGCCGTTCCGCCCGCTGTCGGCAGGCGTTCAGCAACGCTGCCCCGGCCTTACGGACGCAGGGGAATGGTGCGGGTGACGACCGCCTCCGTGGTATCGACCAGCCCCTCTGCATTGGGCCGATAGACAAAGGCAGCCGAATCGACCGGCTCGTTGATCCGCACGTCGTAGAGTTCAAGCACCGCAAATGCCTCTGGTACTGAGGTCTCGGCAACGGGCCGCTGCCCAGGCACCGCTCGCCATTCCACCCGGAAGGGGAATAACTGACGACTGCCGATAACCAGTTCGACCGACCAGGGCATGCCCTCCGGGAGTTGCCAGGGCAGAATCCCCGCTGGGGTCTTTGCGGCCTCAGCCTGCTCCGGCAGAAGCAGCGAAAGCATCGCCGGAATCCAGCGTCCCTCCACCCGCCAGACCGGCAGGTTCTCCAGCGTCGCCGCCTCGGCAGAAGAAAACCGAAACCACTGGCGGGTCTGAGCCAATGACCGCTGGATGCCACCGAGATAGGGCGTGATCACTCCGTCCGGAATCGGCCCGAACTCCTCCAGTTTGTCGCGGACCCGGGCAACGTCGGCCCGCTCCAGTCGGGGCGGATCATCCGCATTGCGTTGAAACTTCCAGAACGACAGGCCGTCGGACAGTTCCAGCAGTTCAAACGTCGCATCCTCGGCCGTCGTCACCGTTTCCAGCCGGAACCGCTGATCCTCCCCCCTGCCCTGCTGCAGGTATCGCCCTGTCCCCACCAGCACCCGCTGCCCAACTCGGGTCCGCTGTCGAACCCGGGCAGAGATCGACTCGGCCTGTGCCAGTTCCGCCAGCATCGCCGCCACGATCCGTTCGGGCTGCCCAACCGCCTGCACGCCCTCGCCACCCGCAGACTTCCCGGCCGCCGCTGGCCGCCGGTAGACACTGCTGCCGGACGCCGCCTGCTGGGCGTCAGCAGACTGCATGAGTCCACCGCCAAACAGGCCCAGGCAGACCAGCCCGCCCAGGACGCACCGCCAGCCGGGCCCTAGCCGCAAGGGGTCGGGTGCCGCCGGCGGCACCGATTCGGGGGAATCTGCCGGTTTTTCCAAAGATTTCGATCCGGAAAGGACGAAGGATACGAAAGCGGTGGCCGTGCCGTTGCCACACAGCGACGGCACCCCGCTGACGGTGAGTCTACGTCATACCAATCTGATCAGCCCACGCCGATCACAACCAAATTCGCAGCCAAAAGAACTCCGCTCACACCACACCCGGTTCCCCCTTAGCCCCTTGGAGGCTTTGAACGTGAAACTCTCCCGCCACGTCCGCCACGTTGTCGGTCTGTCGCTGGCTACGACGCTTGCCGGCTGCCACATTCCGGCGAACTCGCCCCTTTCCGGACTCTCCGACCTCCGCCCAGTGGCGCAACCGCACACCAATGTTCTGCCGCCCCCCGAGATGCTGTCCCACCCTGGCCCGGGTGTGGATGGCCCCGGCCCCGGCATCATCGCCCCGGTCGGTTACGAGCAGATGATTCCCGGTGGGCCGGGCGGCATGCCACCCGGTGCGGTCGGCGGAATGGCCGTCCCAGGGCAGCCGCTGTCGCAGGTCGGCTTCATTGGCCCCGACGGCATGCAGGTTCGCTGGGACGTCAACACCGCCGGTGGCTTTGACTCGACACCGCTGGTAGCCCCCGGCCGCTATGACTT
>JBDQOY010000170.1:0-7839 GCA_040260935.1 Pirellulales bacterium | reverse complement strand
GACTGCTGCTGGGCCAGCGCTACTCGGGCACCGCTGCGGGATCGCTCAAGCAGCAGTCGGTCAGGCCCCTGGACTCGCTCAAGACTGCGGGAAACGGTCCGCATGCTCCAGCCCTCGGCCTCGAGTTCAGCTCCCTTGGTGAAGTCAGCCACTGCTTCGTCACGCCGGCTCATTCTCAAGGCAGCCAGCCCCCTGAAGTAGTAGGCCCGAGGATCTGCCGTGCCGATGCGGATGACGCGACTCAGTGAGTCGAAACTCTGCTGATAGCCCCCAGCGTAGTAGGCATGAACGCCCGAGCCATACATCGCTGCGACCGCAGGCTCATCCGCATCTGCTTGTCCCGACAGCAAGGCTGCGGTTCCCAGGGTGAGTGCCAGCCAGATACGCATGCTTTTGCTCCTCGTGTGGAAAGCGACCTCAACGGTTATCGACCGGGCACCTCCCGGTGGTCAATGACCGAACGCCCCAGCCCGCAAAGTTTACCACGGGGCTTGTGGGCCTGTGGCCGTGCAGCCCGTTGGGGATTTGGCTCCATGTCAGCCCAATGGCCTGAGCAAACGAATTTAGAACAGACGGTAGAAGGCCAGGAGCCCGGCTGTCGTTAAGACGTATCCCAGCGGAAATGCCCAGCGGCAGGCCCGATCAATCCGGTCGGCCGCTGCCTTGCGGCCTTTGCGGATAAGTCGTCGGAGGAGCAGGCTCTGCGGAATGGTTGCCGAGGTAATCAAGAATGAGATCAGCAGCAATGTGTCGGTGAAGGTGAGATAGGCCATGCGTGGCATGTTGTCGATCACGACGAACTGATAGGCGACAATGGTCAAGACGCCGATGAAGGAGATGTTGAGCCGATCGGCAACATCTTCAGAATCGAGCCAAAAGATCGACCAGACCATCGAAACCAGAACCCCGAGAGGGAGCAGGATATCCCAGACGATCTGGCCACTGTGACGCTGCAGGGTAATGGTGGTGACGATACGGGAAAACGTTTTGTCGAGTGAGCCGATATACAGGTTGGTGCGGCTTGCGGCCATTTCAAGGGAGCGAAGGTCCCAGCCGGCGACATTGACCCCTTGCTCGCGCCGGACATAGTCCTGAGTTGCCCGGTTGAACCGCTCATCGACCTCCAAGACCACCTCATTGCTTGTGTTGCCAAATGGCACGAGCAATGCCTTGAGATGCTGGGTGTCGAAGGGGTAGTCGTAGAGCGCCATTGGCGTTTCGAGTAACACATTTCGCTGTTCAAGAAACGTGACATGGCCATCGGGGGCGATTTCAATTTTGATTGCGCTGGTGTCGCCCCGGCCAACCTGATTGATGATCAGGAGTTGGGGCCACCAGCCGGTAAACACTTCGGCAAACTGGAATTCACCCTGGAAGAGTTTGCGGTCGGTGCCTTCAGCTTGTGGATCAAATGCCAGACGGGGGTCATGCCAGGACGCCGAGATGGCAATCTCAGCCTCAAAGGTTTCGTTGACGTCGTCGATGTCGATGACGTCGAGAATCATCAGTCCACATTTGACCGTTGTGGGGCTGGCGGGCGGGTTCGGCATCCCCGCTTCCAAGGCCCAGGCCAGGCTGGTAGGCGTGAGCAACAGAGCCAGCAGCGTCAGGCCCCATGAGCCGAAGACCGCTGGGCGGGGGCCAGGGCGAGAGCGGGACGGCTTGAATAGAAATTTTCGGTACAACAGCATGGTATTCGTCGTAGCATGTTCCGGTTGCATTCGGCAAGTCGCGTGTTTGGGCGGACGGAATGTGCTGCCTGCCGCTGCTCGTTGTGCGTCAGGGCAGCTGAACGGGGGTACCCCGCCTCGCTGACAGGCGTTCGGCGGCCCGGCCTTCAACGACAGCGACCTCAAGAAACCCTTGCGAGCCGGCCAGCGCGACGAGGCTGCCCGGAGTGGCCTCCCCGTAGGTTCCAACAATCTGGTCAATTTGGTTGTCGCCACACGTGATCCGGCCGGCAGTCTGCAGCCTGGGCAGGAGGCTGTCGGGCAGGTTGGTGATCAGGTTGCCGAAGTGATCGACATGAATGACCTCGCCGGTTAGCCCCCCTGCCGTCGTCCGAGGCAGCGGCCAAGGCTGGCTGACCAGGTCGGTGATGGAGTCACCCAGGCTGGCCGCAACACCGCAGACAAGCTCCGCCGCGGTGGGAGCGAAAACATCGCGGCCGTGGAAGGTACCTGATGCGGTCGGTGGCACCGCCACCCGGCGGGCCTCTCGCAGGCCGTGCCGGGCAATGGCCAGGGCCAGCACGCCGTTGTCTGGGGCGAGAAACCGCTGGTCACCAATTTCGGCATACAGCACTCGGCGGGCCGTGCCGACCCCGGGGTCGATCACGACGACATGGAGCGTGGCACTGGGAAACGTAAAACAACTCGACGCGACGAACCAGCCAGCCGCGAGCACGTCATGAGGCGGGATGTCGTGGGCCAGGTCGAGCAGGTTGCAGTTGCCGACGGGCATCGGTTCACCGGTTTCCGTGAGGCTCAGCAGTCTACGAAAGAAGCCGCCCTTCATCTGAGCGACATAGCCGCTTGCTGTGCCAAAATCAGTGGTCAGAGTAACCAAGGGCTGCATGAGTTGCCCGGCCCTGCTAGGGCATGGCCCGGATCAGTTCGAGCACCATCGCCCGTACCTTGCCCGGATTGACATTTGGGTTCTTCTTTTTGGCTTGACCAATCAGGCCACCGGCTGCCTGTTCCTTACCCCCCTGCACATCAGCGACAATTTTGGGGTTGGCGGCAATCAACTCTGCGCACAAGGCCTTCAGGTCACCGTCATCGACTGCGGCAATGCCCATACCGGCCACCACATCGGCAACGTCCTTGCCGCTCTCGATAACTGTCGTAAAGATCTCGCGGCCACGGCTGGTGTCGAAGTCGCCCTGCTTGATCCGGCCGATGATGTCAGCCACAGCAGTTGGCCGCACCGGGAAGTCGGCAATTGCCCCGCCCCGCTCGTTGAGGCAACGCAGAACGTCCTGCTGCATCCAGTTGCTTGCCGCCTTGCCCTCGCCGACCAGCGTGGCCAGTTCCTCAAAATAGCTGACGAGTTCCTGACCCTGGTTGACCAGGACGTCGGCATCGTAGGCCGAGATATCCCAACGCTGTTCTAGTGTCTTTCGGAGGACGGCGGGGGGCTCGCCCATGGACGCCCGGATGGCGGCAATCTGGTCGTCCGTGACCGTCACCGGAACCAGATCGGGCTCGGGGAAATAGCGGTAGTCACTTGATTCTTCCTTGTGTCGCTGGCCTCGGGTGATGCCGGCAGCGTCATCCCAGCCCCGGGTCTGCTTGGGCATGCTGCCAAGTTCCGCGCCGGTTGCCTGCCACTCGCCCCACTGCCGTTCGGCCTCATAAGCCAGTGCCCGCTCAACCGAGCGGAACGAGTTCATGTTTTTGATCTCGACGATCGGCGTTTTCGCAATTCGTCCGTCATCCTGCGGAATGTGCAGGTTCACGTTGGCGTCGACCCGCAGACTGCCTTCCTGCATGTTGCAATCACTGACGCCCAGGTAGACCAGCAACAGTTTCAATTCGTTCAGCCAGGCCCGGGCTTCCTGCGGACTGCGGATGTCAGGCTGGGTGACGATTTCGCAGAGCGGCGTGCCGGTCCGGTTGAGGTCGATTCGGCTGTCGGCTGTACCCGCTGCCTCGTCGTGCATGCTCTTGCCGGCATCCTCCTCAAGATGAACCCGAATGATGCCGACCCGGCATGGCTCGAAGGCTCCCTTCGGATCGCCCACCTCCAGATGGCCCTCATACGAAAAGGGCAGATCGAACTGACTGATCTGATAGCCCTTTGGCAGATCGGGGTAGAAATAATTCTTGCGGTCCCACTTGGTGAATGCCGCGATCTTGCAGTTCAGTGCCAGGGCTGCCCGTAGGGCCAGCTCAAAGGCTCGGCGATTCATCACCGGAAGCGACCCTGGCAGTCCGAGGCAGGTCGGGCAGACCTGCGTGTTCGGTGGGCTGCCGAAGGTGGTGACGCAGCCGCAAAAAAGCTTGGTTCTCGTCTGGTGTTGCACGTGCACTTCCAGGCCGATGACGGTGGTGAATGGGATGTTGACAGCAGTCATGAGGGGCTCGTGATAACTGGGGGCTCAGGCGGGCAACGCGGCGGTGCGGCGTAGGTGCCAGTCGGTGGCCTGCTGATATTGGTGGGCGGCTCGCAGCAGCAACGGCTCGGACAGGGCTGGCCCCTGCAGTTGGAAGCCAACCGGGAGACCACCGGCAGTGAAGCCGCAGGGGAACGAGATGCCGCCGATGCCGGCGAGGTTGGTGCCGACGGTGTAGAGGTCAACCAGATACATCGCCACCGGATCGTCGGTCTTCTCGCCCAGTTTGAACGCGGGGGTCGCTGACACAGGGCCGCCGATCAGGTCAACCCGCTCAAAGGCATCGAGGAAGTCCTGCCGAATCAGTCGCCGCACCCGCAGCGCTTTGGCGTAATAGGCGTCGTAGTAGCCGGCCGAGAGGGCGTAGGTGCCCAGCATGATTCGCCGCTTTACCTCCGGCCCAAAACCCTCAGCTCGGCTGCGGCAGTACATTTCAACCAGGGGCGAGTCAAAGTCGGTCATGCCCCCATCGTCAGGCGGGCGGCTGCCGTCCCAGCGGTGGCCGTAGTGCGCGCCGTCGTAGCGGGCGAGGTTGCTGGAGGCCTCACTCGGGGCAATCAGGTAATAGGTGGGAACACCGTGGGCGGCATGCGGGAGTTCTACCTCGTGGATCGTCGCGCCGGCGGCTTCATAGGCGGCGAAGGTGGCTTCGACATGCTCAGCCACCTCAGGATCGAGGCCGGGACCAAAGTGAGCGGCTACTCGGCCGATTCGCAGACCGGTCAGTGGCTTGTCGAGTTCGGCGGTGTAGTCGGGCACTGCGACGGAAAGCGAGGTGGAGTCCCCGGGATCGTGCCCCGCGATCGTCTGCAACAGCAGGCTGCAGTCAGCGGCTGACCGGGCCATCGGTCCGATCTGATCGAGGCTTGACGAAAAAGCGACCAGCCCCCGGCGGCTGACCCGGCCGTAGGTCGGCTTCAGCCCCGTGATGCCACAGAGGCCCGCGGGCTGGCGGATGGACCCACCGGTGTCTGATCCGATTGCAAGCGGAGCCATGTCGGCAGCAATGGCGGCGGCGGAGCCCCCGCTTGAGCCACCCGGGGCGCGGTCGAGGTCCCAGGGGTTGCGAACCAGCCCATAGGCTGAATTTTCGTTCGAGCCGCCCATGGCGAACTCGTCCATGTTGGTCTTGCCGACGAGGACGGCATCAGCCTCCCGCAGCCGCCGAACAACATCGGCATCGTACGGGGGGCGGAAGCCCTGCAGCATTTTTGACGCGCAGGTCGTCGGCTGGTCTGTCGTGCAGAGCACATCCTTGACGGCCACTGGCAGGCCAGCCAGCGGGCCGACTGGTTTCCCGGCAGCCCGGTCGGCATCAATGCGGGCAGCTTCGGCGAGGGCCCCCTCCCCGTTCACCGACAGGAAGGCATTGACCGTAGGGTTGGTGGCCTCGATCCGCGCAAGAAAAGACTCAGTGCAGGCGACCGAGGTAATCTCGCCATTCCGAAGGGCGGCGACGAGGTCCGTGGCGGAGCGATCGGTCAATGACATCAACAGATTTCCTGCGCGGATGAAACAGTGAAAGGCTCAGGCAGAGCCCGAGTCGCCGAGAACAGCGGGGACAAGAAAGCATTCGCCGTCCTGGCGGGGCGCTGAACGCAGCGCCTCGGAAGTGGGCAGCGAGGCTGCTGGCTCATCCTCGCGAAAGACGTTCTGGGCATCGAGCGGGTGGGCCAGGGGTTCCACTGCCTCCGTGTCCACCGCGGCGAGTTGGGAAACAAAGCCGACAATTTGCGAGAGCTCAGCAGTCAGGCTTTTCAGTTCAGCGCCGCTCAGTGCCAGGCGTCCGAGCAGGGCGACCTTTTTGACATCGCCGGGAGTGAGGGTCGGTTCAGGGCCGCTGTCAGCAGGCATGGGCGAGTCCTTTCAGCAGAGACGAGCCACTCGTACAGGAGCGAGGGTGCACACGACACCACCTGGCTGGGGCCAGCGGCTGGCAGCAGATGCGACCATCATCGATGCCGCACCAGGCAGAAAACCGCGGGCAGACCAACGCGTTAGGGGCGGGCCCGAGGACCGGCTGGCACAGCCTCTTCAGCTGTTGGCTTGGCCTTCTCAACATGCGGCAGCCGAAACGGCTTCTGCTTGACGAGTTTAGTGACCGCCCCACTACGAATGCACTGGGTGCAGACCAGCTTGGTGGTGTTGGTGCCGTTGGCAAGCGTGACCCGCAGTTTCTGCAAGTTGGGCTTGAATTTGCGGCGGGTGATGCCGGTGATCTTGGTGCCGACGCCGCCGAGATATTTCTGCTTACCGCGAATCGTTACTGAGTTCCCCATCGAGAAACCCTTGCCGCAGACTTCACAGCACCGTGCCATCAGTTCACCCTTAGATCAGTTGATTTGGTCCAGATACCCTGGGGAGAAATCCAAATATACCGGAGTCAGCCCGCCCCGCAAGGTGAACCGCTGTGGCGGGGGGCGTGCCGCTCAGTGTGCCTGGCTCGGGAGTGAGACGGTCAGGCCCGGTTCCGGGCAGCGGCAGGCCCCAGTGCCGCGAGGACGGCGGGGTGGACCAGACCGTTGGTGGCCACGCCATCGCCGGCGTTGATGTCGGCGGCGCCGGTCCAGTCGCTGAATTGTCCTCCGGCCTCGCTGACGACCACCGCCACGGCGGCGGCGTCCCAGGCATTGAGCAGCGGGTCGGCCATCACTTCCGCCCGGCCGGTGGCCACAAGCAGGTACCCGTAGGCATCCCCCCAGGTTCGCACGATGCCGCAGGCCTCCTCGAGATCAAGGCGAACCTGGCTCCCTGCCCCGGCCGGGTCGAGACTGGCCGGGCGGCGACGAAAGTCACGGAAGTCACTTGAGCACAACAGGCTGTCGGCAAGCCGGCTGTGGGTCGAAACGCGGGCGGGCTGGGGTGATGCCTGTCCCCGCTGGTGCCACGCCCCGCCGCCCCGAGTTGCATAGGCGACCTCGTCGAGGGCAGGAATCAGGATCACGCCGAGCAACCCTTCGCTGCCCCGGCGACAGCCCACGAGCGTGGCGTACAGAGGAACCCCGCGGATGAATGACTTCGTCCCGTCGATTGGGTCAACGACCCACTCGAAGCCCGACCGTCCGGACTGTACACCGGTCTCCTCGCCGAGAAACCCATCATCAGGAAAGGCGGTCAGCAGCCGCTCGCGCAGCAGTTGCTCGGCGGCCAGATCAGCTGCAGTGACTGGCGAGTTGTCAGCCTTGCTGGTGACCGCAAGGTCGGTCGACTGAAACCAATCCAGCGTCAGCCGGCCAGCCTCGCGTGTGGCGGCGAGGGCGATCTCAAGACGAGCGACAAGCGACGGGTCAGTCATGGGTTGATTCCGGCGGGGATACGGCAGCCGAAGCGGGGGCGGGCGGCAGAAACGAGAGGAGCAGCATTAGGCCGGCACCTGCCACCAAAAAACTGTCGGCCAGATTGAATATCGGCCAGTCGATCACCCCATCGAGCCGAAAGTGAATCCAGTCGCGAACGGCGTAGACCGCCTCGCCGTGGCGTTCCAGCGGAGCGTGCCAGGTAAGGCCGGGTAGGCCCAGCCGGTCGTAGAGGTTCCCGAGAATGCCGCCGCTGATCAGCCCGAGGGCGGTGACCAGCAAGGCGTCTGACGCGAGGTGGAGCCGCGTGATCGTGGCAAAGATACCGGCCAAGGCCACGACTGAGACCAGCACAAACAGCCAGCCCATCCCCTGCCCCAGGCCGAAGAGGGCTCCTTCGTTCAGGTTCGTCTCCCACCACAGCAG
>JBDQOY010000169.1:0-4958 GCA_040260935.1 Pirellulales bacterium | reverse complement strand
GCCAAGCAGTTTAGTGGCAGGCGAGACTTTGCCACCCGGGCCGCCCGCTGGTGTGACGCCAGCCAGGTCGTGCCGCCCGGCATTGCCTCTGAAGAGGCCGATGCCGCCGACCTTGCCGCCTATGCCCGGCTCGATCGGGAACTCTCCCGACTCAAAGTGGGTGACTGCCTGCTGGTCCTGGGCCGGCTGCCGCAGCCCGGCCTGCAGCCATTCGATCCGGACGATACGGCGATGCCGTTGGAGGCAGTGGTCGGTGGCTGGCTTGAACTGGCCCATGAGCCGGCAGCTCCGTGGGGCCGGCGTCGGGCGGCCTAGCGGGGCCTGGAACGCCGAGGCATGCGGGTGGTGAGCGAGCCGTTGGACGAATGCGGCCTCGGCGCGGCACAATTCAACAGATCAGCGTTCGAGGCTCGAACGGTTCGCCAGCCAGTCGGTTGGTGACAAGTCAACCAGTTCCTCTTTCCTGCGACAGTACCACGATGACAGAGCAGCTCAGTTCGGCAGCCGGCGGCAGCCCCTTTGATGACCTTGCCGTGACCGTTCAGGTGGCCGAACCACTGGCGATTCACACCTGGCTGGGGGTGGGTGGCCCGGCGGAATACTTCTGTGAGCCGATCAGCGTGGAGTCATTGGGGGCGATTGTCTCGCGGTGTCACGATCAGTCGATCAAACTGCGGGTCGTTGGTGGCGGGTCGAACATCCTCGCCTCCAGCGATGGCGTGGCTGCGATGGTGGTCAGCCTAGCCGCGCCGGCCTTTTGCGGGATTGCGATTGAGGGGCAGACCGTCCGGGTTGGTGCCGGAGCCAAGTTGGTGCACCTGGTGTCGGAAACCGTACAGGCAGGCCTGTCAGGGCTTGAGGATCTTGTCGGCATACCGGGTACCGTCGGGGGCGGACTGGTTGGGAATGCGGCAGCACACGGCAGTAACCTCGGTCAGCGGGTCCACAGCGTCACCGTCATGCTGCCCGACGGCAGAACCGAAGAACGCTTGCGGGAAGACATCGCCTTCGCTTCTGGATGGAGCAGCCTTGACGGTGTCATCGTGGTTGCGGCGCGGTTCGAACTCGACAGCGATGATCCCAGTCGGCTGACGAAGCGGATGCAAAAGCAGTGGATCGTCGAGCGGTCCGAGCAGCCCAGCGGTACGCGGTCGGTGGCCATGATGTTCAAGGATCCGGTCGGAACGACGGCTGAGTCGTTGATTTCGCAGGCTGGCTGCCGCGACCTCTGCGTCGGCGGCGCGTCGGTCTATGCGGCCCACGCCAACTATGTGGTTGCAGAGGCGGGCTGCCCCAGTAGTGACGTCAAGGAACTCCTGGAGAAGGTGCGCGGCGTTGTTCGGGAACGTCTCGGCGTGGAACTGTCGCCCCGAATCCGCGTCTGGTGAGGCGTACCGTGGCTCATCATGACGACGATGAACGGGCTGCAGCCTCACGCGTTGTCGGCGGGCTCCTCTGGCGATGGCGATCTCCTCTGGGGGCGGCGCTGGTGTTGCTGGTAGCCGGGTTCGGCCTGCGGCTGGCCTGGAACCAATTCAACGATCAAATTGACCGGGGGCCGGAGACGCTGCTGGTACCCGAGCGGATTGAGGTGCGGGGCATTCCTGCCTGGGTGACCAGCGACCTGAAGTGGCAGGCCTTGCGAAATGCCAGTCTCGATATGGCGTTGCCGCTTGATGACCCTGATCTCGAGCGGCGTCTGGCTCGGGCCTTCGACATGCACCCGTGGGTCGAACAGGTAGAGCGGGTGGAAACCAGCCATCCTGCTGCGGCAACGGTGACGATTCGTTGCCGGGTGCCGGTGGCCATGGTCCGCGTGGAGGGGGGGCTGCTGGCGATTGACGCAGAGTCCACGGTTCTTCCCAGTGCGGACTTCACCCCGGCAGCGGCGGCGGCCTATCCGGTGATTGATGGCATCACCACGAGCCCGCGGGGACCGGAAGGGGCGACATGGGGCGATCCCCTGGTCACCGAGGCAGCCGGTCTGTTGGCGGCGATTGGTCCAGAGTGGCAGAAACTTGGGCTGCGGGAGTGCCGGCCTCGATCGGCGGAACGCGGCGGGGGGACCTGGTGGGAACTGCTTGGTGAAGACGAGCTTTGCATTCTGTTTGGATCAGCCCCCGGGCTGGCGGCTCCGGGCGAGCCAGTGGCTGCTGAAAAGATCAGCCGTCTGCGGGCGGTCAGTGAACGCCACGAGGCGGGCGAACCGCTCGACGACATCGACCTGACCAAACCAGCATAGCCAGGGAAGCGCGAGGGGGTGAGGCACTCGCGTGTGGTCACGTTGCCAACAGAATCCCGAGGCGCGAGCCGAGGGAATGTGCCTTGTCTCACAATACGCGATGCGATTTCCCTCAGCTCGCGCTTCGGGCTTTTGTGCGTTGCGGTGTCACTCAGTCGTTGCGGAACCATGCCTGCACCCAAGCCCGAGGCGCGAGCCGAGGGAATGTTCCTTGTCTCACAATACGCGATGCGATTTCCCTCAGCTCGCGCTTCGGGCTTGTGTGGTGTGGCACTCGCGTGGGGTCGTGCTACCCACAGAAGCCCGAGGCGCGAGCCGAGGGAATGTGCCTTGCTCTACGACACGCGGTGCGTTTTCCCTAACGGGCGGTGGTGCAGGTTGGCTAACGCTTCAGCAGCGTGCGAAGCTCACGGAAGGCAGGGTTGGCTGAGGAGCGGCACCACTCAAACAGAATGGCCTCTGTGGTCGACAGGACAGCCCCCGCGGACTCCAGCCGACGCAGGGCGATCTCATGGTCGAGGGCGTGACGGCTGCCGATGGCGTCGACTGCCAAAAACACGCTGAGGCCAGACTCCAAGAGATCGAGTGCGGTCTGGGCAATGCAGACATGCGTCTCCAGGCCACAGAGGACGATCGCCTCAACTGCTGCGGGAATGCAGTCGCGGAAGGCGTCACTGCCGCAGCAGCTAAATGACAGTTTTTCGGTTTTCGCCGTGGTTGCAAGCCGGCTGGCGATGGGGGCAACGGTGGGCCCGAGTCCTTTGGGGTACTGCTCGGTGGCGAGGACTGGAACGCCGAGGAGCGCGGCGGCGTCGAGCAGTCGGCTGCTCTCTTCCACAACCTGCGGCCCGGTCGGAATCGTCGGCAGCAGCCGCTCTTGAAGATCAACAACGCAGAGTGCTGACGTGGAGGAGGAGAGTCGCATGGTCGGGAAGCACTTTCCGGCAAGAGAGCATTAGGACGCGGCGTGGATTGCGGGAGGAATCGTAGCGTATTCCGGGCCGGTTCCGGTCAGGGTGAGCCGGCGACTGGTTTCTCCTGTGATCGCCAGGGCGAGTTCGAGCTTCTCGGCGGGGAGGGCCGGGGCTATTCGCGAGGGCCATTCAACGAATGCCCAGCAGCGGCCCCCGGGGATGGCAGCGATGGCATCCTCCCAGCCAAGCTCGGGCAATTCCTCGGCTGCCGTCAGGCGGTACATGTCGGCATGGACCAGCCGCAACGACTCATCGTCATGGTCGTAGATCTGAATCAGGCTGAAGGTCGGGCTGGTGACCAGGGTAGGGTCGATGCCAACAACCTCGGCCAACGCCTTGACGAGGGTGGTCTTCCCTGCGCCCAGATCGCCCTCAAGCGTCACCAGCGCCGTTTGCGGTAGGTGCAGGGCAAGCCAGCCCGCAAACCGATTCAGGGCTGCCAGGTCGTCGATGTCGCAGTGCACGCTGGCAGAGGGCTGGGCTGGGTCAGTCGAAGACATGATCAAACCCCTCTGCGGTGAGTGGCCCCAGGGTGCCATCGGGCTGGCGACCCTGGAGTCCTCCGGTGGCCGTGACCTCTCCAATGATGGTCGGTTGCATGGTGGTGCCGGCGACGAGTTCTTCAGGGGGGCAGGCGACGAGTTGTGCTGCCGCGGCGGGAGGCATGGCAAGCACCAGTTCAAAGTCCTCACCATCGCCAAGGGCGTGGCCAAGCGGATCACAGCCATCCTTCGGTCGCAGGGTGCTGAGCCGAATGGCGTCGGCATGAATCGGAATGGCGGCGAGGTCGAGGATGCCGCCCACCCTGCTTGCCGCAAGCAACCGCGAGACGTCGAGGGAAAGCCCGTCACTGACATCAATGGCGGCATGGACCGGGAACCGCGTGGCGATGGCCAACGCCTCGGGGCAGCGTGGGGTCACGGCCAGATGCCGCCCCAGTAGGCTGCCACCCACGGGCCCGGTGACCACGAGGGCGTCGCCGGGCCGGGCTGCATCCCGCCGCCAGGCCTGTTGCGGGGGAACGCTGCCCAGGGCGGTCACGCTCAGCACCAGCGGGCCATCCCAGGCATTGGTGTCACCGCCGGCCTGGGTGACCGAAAACGTAGCGGCGCACTCGGCGATACCCGCCGCAATCTCTTCACCCAGGCTGTGACCACCGTGCCGGGGGAGGGCTACGGCCACGACGATGGCCTCCGGTCGGGCCGCCATGGCTGCAAGATCACTCAGGTTGACGGCAACGGCCTTGTAGCCGACCTGCCACGGGCTGGCGGGCGGTGGGAACGAAACGGCGTCCGCATTGCCTGTCAGCAGAAAATCGACCCCTTCGGTCAGCAGATCGACGGTCACGACTGTCCGCCGCTGTGCCGGGGGGCGTAACACGGCGGCGTCATCGCCGGCCGGAACCTCCAGCCGGTGGTCCTGGGGCAGTCTGCGGAGCAGCCAACTTACGAAGTCCGATTCCACGCGTCTGTCTTTGGGGTGAGCCAGTCAGCCGCACCTGACGAGAGCCGAACGGGGCAGCCTCAATCGGCGGGGGCGGTCGCCTGCGGTGGGGTCAAGCCGCAGCCGCTAGCGTAGGATTGTATCCGATGCGATGTGACCGAAGAGGGTGTCACGGCCGCGAAGAATATAAAACTTCACCGACGCGAGTCGATCAGATTCAATCTGGTCGAGGATGTAACTGACGTTGTCGGGCGTCAGGGTCTCCCAGATATGCAGGCCAACGAGGATGTCGCCCGGTT
>JBDQOY010000168.1:0-6429 GCA_040260935.1 Pirellulales bacterium | reverse complement strand
CCTTCATGGTCGGACGGCCTTCCCGCTTCAAAAAGCCGCCGGGAAACTTGCCGGCTGCAGCGGTCCGCTCGCGGTAATCACACGTCAGCGGAAAAAAGTCGATACCGGATCGGGGCGCGCCAGTCGCGGTGGCAACCAACACAGTGGTCTCACCATAGGCAACCAGCACACAGCCGGCGGCCTGCTTGGCCAAATGGCCAGTTTCAATGCTCAGGGTTTCCTGGCCAATCTTTCGTTCAACACGATGCTTCACTGTCTTCTTTTCCTTCCTTCTTCCTTCAAAACCATTTGTGAGCGTTCGGCACTTCGAGCGAGCAGCGTTTCAGGCGACCCGATCCACAAGGCGAGACACTCAATCCAGCATGCAATCCACAAACACATGGCTCGGCATGATTTCCAACCATCATCCGCGACCAGCACAGCGGTTGGCAACGTCAACCTCGATGGGAAGACGCTTCGCGGCTATCACATCGGCCGGGCAGACAACCCGAGGCCGACCGCTCAGAGAACCGCTGCCTGAAAAACAGACTGGCGGGGTAGCGAAACCACATCGCGGACATCCAGGATGATCGGCCGGCATCCCGGCCCAGGATCACTTTCGAATGCCGAGACTGTGAATGATGTCGAGATAACGCTGGGGGGCGACCCGCTTGAGATAATCAAGCAACCGTCGCCGACGGCTCACCATCAACAACAGCCCCCGACGGCTCGCGAAGTCTTTCGAGTGCTTCTTGAAATGATCAGTCAGGTGCGTGATCCGAGCGGTGAGCAGTGCAATCTGCACCTCTGCCGAACCGGTATCCGTCTGCCCCCGACGATGGGCACCGATCAACTCTTGCTTGCGTTCCTTAGTCAGCGACATCAGTGCGTTCGCCCTCCTATGGGCGACCAAAAGGTCATTTTGTCAGTCAATGTGAACCGCAGAGTGTAGCGGTCAGCCCATCCGATTGCAACCGGGCCACAGGGCCGGGGGGGAAACGGGAGCCACCGCCTCAATTTCCGGCAACAGCGGCCTGTGGCTTCTGGCCCGACTCGCCACGCCCCCGCCCAACTCCCTGCGGCGCATGCACGACATTCCAGGCCAGCCCGAGCTTTTCCATCGCCAGAATGACCCAGTATGTCATGTCGAACTCCCACCATTTGTGGCCATGGGCTGCCATCCGCTGGAAGGCATGGTGGTTGTTGTGCCACCCCTCACCAAAAGCCAGGAGCCCCACCCACCAGAGGTTCCGGGAATCATCGGTCGTCTCGTAGTTTCGGTAGCCCCAGATGTGAGTTGCCGAATTGACGAACCAGGTCACGTGAAAAACGATCACCATCCGCACCGCCAGCCCCCAAAGCAGCCAGGAAATACCAACATCGCGGCCGTACGCAGCCCACCCGGCTGCCAGAAGTCCGCCACCGATGAGAAAGTGCCACAGCAGAAACGTTCGGTGGAAGAACATTACCCCGGCATCCCGTGAAAGATCAGGCGCCCAGCGTTTGACATGGGCTGCCACCTCTTCGGCCGAATGCTGGGGAAACAGCCAGAGAATGTGGCTCCAGAGCCCACCGTCACGGGGAGAGTGCGGATCCCCCTCCTGATCACTGAAGGCATGGTGCTTGCGGTGATTCGCGACCCAGACAACGGCCGACCCTTCGCCAGAAATACCGCCGACGAAGGCAAAGAACCAGCGCATTGGTGCCGATGTGACAAAACTGCCGTGGGTCAGCAAGCGGTGATAGCCAAGCGTGACGCCCAGGCAGCCGGTCACCCAATACAGCCCGAGACAAATTGCCAGGCCAGACCAGGTGAAGTACTGCGGGCTGATCAAGGCATAGGCGGCCGCGGCGTGAATGCCACCAATCCAGATCAGGGTCGGCCAGTCGAGCCCATTCTTGGTAACCGCCCCAACTCCGTCGGTGCGCGGCTCGGCGGCAGAGGCGGTGGCAACACCAGCGGTTGTTTCCACATCGTCAAGTTCGACCATCGAGGACCGGCCGAACTGGCAGGCTTCGTCGTCGAGGGCAATTGCGTCACGCCGCCGCGCGGAAGACGGCGGCGGGGAAAGTGCATTGGGCGTCATGACTGTTTCCTTGATCCGGGAACAACTCAGCATGGACCGCCGCTGCCTGCGCCGGTCACTCCACAATAGAGTTTTTCAGAAACCAGCAAAAGAGCCACTGGAACCGGTCGAGAACCAGCCACGAGAATGTCAAAACTAGGTCAAGTCGACTGCGTTAGCGACTACTGCCCGGAAACGGCAGCACCGAAAGCAGCCAGGCAGAGACCGCAGTTCCCGGCACGGCAGGGGGGGCTGTCCCTGAGAGCAGCCAGGCCAGCCGATCGAGCGAGGCAGGTTCAGCCGGCTCCTTCACCAACGGCAACCCCTGCGATTCCGCAAGACAGCCCGCTCGCTGCGGCAGGGCCTGCAGTTGCACGCCAGCAGCATCAATCCGCACGCGACAACTGAGCCGTTCAAAATCACGAAACCCGCTGTTGAGTGGGTCGCGGAAGGCGGTGGCCGCCCGGCAGCCCATGATGCTCACCAGCCCATCAAGCCACGACTGATCGACGCCCCCGCGGGCCGCCGTACAGGTAAGGTCGCAGGCCGTGATCCGATTGGCCGCCCAGACAAGTTCGGCAATATCAAGGTCAGCAATCCCCTCAACTCGGGAGGGCAACAACGCGGAGAGCCGGGCGAGATCGACCGCCGCCAGCCGCCCTGTGGCCTCGCCAGTCCAACGGCCGCCGCCACCCGAGGCATACAGCCGCCCCTGGAGGGTCGCGCCGGCGGCACGCCGGGCTGCCGCCGTTGGCAACTCACCCCAGGCAACCAGCACAACCGCCGCCGGAATCGGCATCGAGAGGTTCACCTCCAGGGTTGTCTGGTCCTTCACAGGCTGCCCGCCATCGGTCGCGACCACCGTCCGCACAATGCGAAGCTCATCGGTCGTCTGGCCGGGCCGAAAGATCCTCAGAGCCCGACCTGTTCCGGCCGCAACGCACTCGACCCGCAAGGAACTGGCCGCTTCGTCAGCACCGCCGTCAGTGGTCTTCCACTCCATCCGGTCAATGGCAAGGACACAATTTCGGTCAAACCGAGTCGGCTCAGTCAACCACCGGCTACACAACTCGACGAGCAGTGGAACAGTAGCCGGAGTACAGGAGAGGGAATCCAGCTTTAACCGGACTTCGGCGGCGGTCGCCTCAACCCCAACCGACTCGCAGAACAGGCCTCCGAGTTGAACGCCCGAGAGGTGCAGACAGCCCGGCCGCGGATGCGTCACCCCCGTTATCGTCACCTCCGTACCAAGCAACTGCGATGCCGACCGCGCCACGGATTGCCGATGCGTCGCGGAAAATCGAGATTCCGCCCAGACCACCAGCCCGACCGTGGGCACCAGGCAAAGCAGCACGAAGGCTGTTCGCACCCGCCAAAGTCTCGTGATCGACTGTTCGACGAACATCCCTGTTCACCTCTCACGGTCGGAACACCGCCGTCACCCATCAGTTCCTGGTATCAGCGGCTGGCAGCGAGATCTTGATAGAGTTTCCAGCGTGCCTGCATCTCCTCGAGGCTGTCTCCACCGAATTTGTCGACCAGGGCAGCGGCGACGGTGAAGGCGACGACATTTTCGATGATCACACTGCAGGCACTCACGGCACAGACATCACTTCGCTCATAGGCAGCCGCCTCAGCCTGCTTGGTCCGCAGATTGACCGAATCGAGCGGCTTTCGCAGGGTACTGATCGGCTTCATCGCCGCCCGCACAACCAGCGGCTGCCCGTTGGTCATGCCGGCCTCAAGGCCACCGGCGTTATTCGTGGGACGGACAAACCCCAGCGTCGGACCGGCTCGCTCCGCAGCGGCGTAGTGGATCGGATCATGCACCTCCGACCCCCGCCGCCGGGCCGTCTCAAAGCCCATGCCAATTTCAACCCCCTTGATCGCCTGCACCGCCATCACGGCCTGGGCCAGTTGCCCATCAAGTTTGCGATCCCACTGGGCGTGGGTGCCCAGCCCGATCGGTAGCCCCTCGACCCGAACCTCGACGACACCCCCAAGCGTGTCGCCCTCCTTCCCGATTTGATCGATCAGGGTTGTCACTTCGCCGTCCCGCTCAGGGTAGAGGGAATAGATCTCACTGGTGTCCCGCAGCTGCCTGAGTTCCGGCAGAGAGCCCGTCCGATCCCCCAGGACAACGCCACCGAGTTCCGTCACCCAACCCCCTACTTCAATGCCGAACGCAGCCAGCAGTTGACGCGCCAAACCACCGACAGCAACCCGGGCGGCAGTTTCGCGGGCACTGGCCCGCTCCAGCACCGCACGGACCCCGCCCAGATGCTTGATGGCCCCGGGCAGATCGGCATGGCCGGGCCGTGGCCGCTCAACATCTTCCAAGCGTTCAAGTTTGGCATCCCGGTTGATCACCTGCAGCGTCAGCGGGCTGCCCAGCGTCTTGTTCTGCCACAAACCCGACAGAAACGTCACCGTGTCGGTCTCGATCCGCTGTCTTCCGCCCCGACCATAGCCGCCCTGCCGCCGCTTCAGTTCGGTGTTGATCGCATCGTAATCGACCGTCAGCCCCGCTGGAAAACCGTCCACCAAGGCCGTCAAAGCCGGGCCATGAGATTCACCAGCAGTCCAGTAACGCAGCATCAGCAGGCCAGTCAAAACAGAGGAAAAACGAACACCGACAGCGGTTGCCAGCAACGCCAAGGGCCGCGGCGAACCGGCGGCCCTCCCACCGTCAGTCTAGTCGGCAGGCTGATCCGTCCCTAGACCGACTCACGGCGAGACGACCCCGGTGAGGCCAGCCGGCAGCCGACCGGTCAGCCGCTGGCAGACTTCAAGGTATTTTTCCCGGGTTCCGGCCACAATTTCCGCAGGCAGGGCAGGGGGCGGGCTGGCCCGGTCCCAGGCACACGCGGCCAGCCAGTCGCGGACATATTGTTTGTCGAAGGAATCAGGGACACGGCCCTGTCCAACTGCCTCGGCGGGCCAAAACCGAGAACTGTCGGGGGTGAGCACCTCGTCAACCAGCAGCAGTTGGCCATTGGCATCGTGGCCCCACTCAAACTTCGTGTCGGCCAGCACAATGCCCCGTTCAGCTGCCTGGGCGGCCGCAGCGGTGTAGACCGCCAGGCTGCGGTCTCGAAGTTCCGCAGCCTGCTGCTCCCCCAGACTGGCCACCAGGGTGTCAAACGGCACGTTCTCGTCGTGGCCCTCAGTTGCCTTCGTGGCGGGCGTGAAAATCGGCTCCGGCAGCTGGTCTCCCGGGGCAAGACCGGCAGGCAGGGGAACACCGCAGACCGTGCCGGATGCCTGGTATTCTGCCAGGCCCGAACCGGCCAGCCAGCCCCGCACCACACATTCAAAGGGCACGACGGTCGCCGCCGTCACCAGCATCGACCGCTCCCGCAGCGGCTCCAGATCGATGCCGGCAGGCAACCCCATCGCCTCAACATCGGTGGTGATCAGATGGTGCGGCACCGGTTCCGGTCGGCTGGACAGCCACTCAAACCAGAAGGCCGACACCGCCGTGAGCACCTTGCCCTTGTCGGGAATCGGCGTCGGCAACACCCAGTCGAAAGCACTGATGCGATCGGTGCTGATAATCAGCAACCGTGGCCCTGCCGGGCTGTCGATCCGGTAACAATCACGCACCTTGCCCCGCAGCGGTGTCCCGAGGGGAAGATCTGTCTGCAGGACCGGTGGTGAAGCGGAGGTGGTCATGCCCGTTTTGTACGTCACAGAACAGATGGCTCCAAGCCGGGGGCCAAAAACAGAGGCGACGCTTTCCCCCGGGTCAGCAGAAATCGCGGGACGTGCGGGGCAGTCCGACCAGGGCAGGGGACTGATCGGCTGGCTCCTCCCAGCCGACTAATCGCGTGGCCAGGAGGTGCACGACAGTGCCCCGCCGCTGCACCCGGCCCTCCACCAGCACCACCGGTGCCCGTCGGTCCCTCGGCCCGCAGCGCTGCCAGACCGCCTTCCGTACCACCACATTGATGCCGCCACTTTCATCCTCAATCGACAGAAACAGCGTGCCCTGCGCCGTCGCCGGTCGCTGCCGGGACAGCACCAGGCCAGCCACCGTAATCCGGCGCCCCTCCGGCAGTGCCGAGGCAACGGCTGCTGTCACCGCCCCCCGTCGAGCCAGCTGCCGCCGGACAAACTGCAGCGGATGCGCCGTCAGCGACAGGCCACCGGTGCGATAATCGTCAAGGACCTCCTCCAGTGGTGTTGCGGGGGGCAGGTCGTCTTCCATGGCAATGTCAATGTCCGTGACCAAGGCATCAGCAGACGGCTGCCCCGGCCGGCTCGCGGCCGCGCCTTCAAACAACGGCATGCTGCCGGGGGCAGCCTGCCGCCGGAGCGACTCCCAGACTGCCTGCCGACGAGTGGACACCAAGGCTTTCAAGGCCCCCGCCCGGGCAAGATG
>JBDQOY010000012.1:0-4034 GCA_040260935.1 Pirellulales bacterium | reverse complement strand
GTACTGGAGACCTCCGCATGGTTTCCATGATTCTCTTGCATCCTCCCCCTAATTTCCGTCAGTTTCCTTACGTTGCCACTCGTTAGCGTTTCATCCGGTTCCTTCGTTTGACGTTCCTTGCATGCACTATCGCCTTCTTCAGGCGCTCCTTCGTTTTCTTTCGTTTTCCAGCCATCCAGTCAGCCGGCCCTGCATCGCCTACACCGATGTGCGGGCCTTTCTGTCGAGTGAACTTGAGGCCGCCTACGACTTTATGGCCGTGCCGGCCCAGCGAGAGATCTGGCAGGAACTGACCGGCTGGCAGCTGGCCGACCTAATCCGGGGCCGGCAGATCGCGGCGATCGACCAGATTCGCTGCCATGCCTTCCGGCGATTCGGAGCCGCCGATGTGGCAGAGGCATCACTGCCACTGCAGGCGGCAACTGACAGTGACGGCTGCTGCAGCCCAGAGCCGGCAGCCACACCTGCTTGCCGCACCACAACGGCGGTGCTCGCCTGGGCGGTGCTGGTTGAATCGGCCCTGCTTGATGCCCGGCTGGCCGACGACATTGCCGCCACCGGCAGCACCGGCACCATGCCAGCTGGCCCCTGCCTGGCCGGGCCTTTCTTTGGACCCACACCCAGTCTCGAGGCCCGGGCCGCCTTTGCTGACTATGTCCGCCGCCGCTGGCCACTGCGTGTCTTCGCGCTTGATCCAGTCATCGATGAGCAGAATGTCGAGGACTCATTCGCCCGTCGCCGCGAAGCCCAGATTGCGCTCGCCGTTGCTTTTGCCAGCGGCCGCACCTCGGCACAAGCCCTCAATCGGGCCACTCGTCGGCTGGAACTTGACATGGCCACCGTCTCGCTCAACCGTACCGCTGTCGGCTTTACCCACGGGGCCGACACCTTCGGCTGGCGGTTCGCCCCGCGGGTCCAGCCGCCGCCCACCCGCACCGGCTTGGCTGGCTGGGCTGAAACCCTCTGCGGCACAAGCAGCGATACCGATCTCGCCAGCCGCTGCCTCGAACCAGGCATCCGCGAGTGTGCGGCCGTCATCGTGATGCCGTCGTTTATTCCGGCCATCACTCTCGACGCCCACACCAACTGGTTTTCACTCGCCCATCCGCAGGCAACCGAGCCCGACCTGCACGACACGGTCAAGCTGGCCCGCGCCGTAACTGCCGTCCGCGAGTCGGCCGCTGCCTGCCAGGCCTGCCGCCACCGGTATGCCGACGGCATGCTCGCTCAGCTGCTCAGGCGGGCCGACCAGCTGGAGCAGGAACTCTCCTTTCAGACCCTCACTGCCAAGGTGCCTCTTGAAAACACGGCTGGCGGCTTTGAGCTGTTCGATGCCGGCATCACCGACCTCGCTCCGGAACTGACGGGCTGGTACGGCGCGCCTGGCATTGATCCGCAGGCCACCACGACGCTGTTTCTCACGGGCGAAGGCTTCAGCATCCACGACACCCGGCTGATTGCCGGCGGCCGGCCGCTGCCCTTCCGACTGCTCAGTCGTGAGGTGATGGAGGTGACGATTCCACCAAGCGTCCAACCCCTCGACCAAGCCAGCTGCCGCGTCAGCCTGGCGAGCCACCAGGCCGAGCTGACCAGCGATCGCCCCGAGCCGTTGCCACCGCCGCGAACAAGCCCGACGGCAACCTCAAAGCCTCCTGCACCACCGCTGTGCACCACTGCCTGCAACGGACAGCAGCTGGTCGATTTTCACCTGGCCACTCCTTACGGGGTCAGCAGCCATCTGCTGGTGCCGGTGGCCCGGCCACGATCCAGCGGCACCCTTGGCGGCCTGGCCTTTGTGGGCAGCCCGACGATCGGGCTGACTTTCACTGCCAAGGCTCCACGGGGCAGCGACGTTGAGACCGCCAAGACCGATGCCTTCTTCACTACCTCGAACCCCGCCATCGAGATTGCCGTGCCAGAGAGTTTCTTTCCTCCGGCCAAACCAGTGCTGCAACTGACCCTGCGGGCTGAGGGCCAGCCGACTGTCGCCGCCACCCTCGGCAGCGATGACCTAGCCTACGACGCCGCCCGGCGGCGGTACGTGATTGCCGGTGACAACCTAACGAACCTGGTCGGTGACTCGAGCCGCCCCGCCGGCGACTCAACGCTGCGAGGTGCCGTCCGAACAGCCATCGACCGGCTGCTGCTCGAAGGCGACCTCAAGCAGAGCGGCGACAGGGTTCAATTCACCGCCACCGGCAGTCTGGTCGCCGAGCAGCAGGTGGTGCCCATTGGCGGCAGTCTGACCGTCACCGCCACTCGCCGGAGTGAGGGCCTGCCCGAGGCGGCCGAATAGCGGTCGGCATGAAACCGTCGTCGCTCATTCCCCGGCTTGCGCCGGCTATCCAGGCTATCCCCAGGCTTGCGCCCGGGGCTTTCGGAGCCGGGAGAAATGCTCGCGAAAAGGACTCGGGCCGCTCACCCAACCATGTTCTGCGGGGTGCCAGCAACGAAGCTCGCGATGTTGGCGGCCGTCGCCGCAATCAGCCGTTCGCGAGAGGCCCGAGTGGCCCAGGCGATGTGTGGCGTGATCAGGCAGTTCTTTGCTGTCAGCAAGGGGTTGTCAGCTGGCGGTGGCTCAGCCGAAAGCACATCGAGGCCCGCCCCGGCGATCTGGCCACTGTTGAGGGCAGCGGCCAAATCCTCTTCCACAACCACGGCCCCCCGTGCCGTGTTGATCAGGTAGGCCGTCGGCTTCATCGTGGCGAGCCGCTTGGCATTGACCAGCCCGGCGGTGTCGGGCGTGAGTGGACAGTGCAGACTGACAACGTCACTCTCCCGAAAAAGCGTATCCACGTCGGTAAAGGTGACGCCCTCTTCGGCCGTGGCGGCCGACCGGCGGTTGGCCAGCACCCGCATGCCGAAGGCCCGGCCGATCGTCGCCACCGCCCGACCAATCGCCCCATAGCCGACAATGCCTAGTGTACGGCCGGCCAGTTCCACCAAATCGCCCCGCCAAAAGCAAAAGTCTGGACAGCGGGTCCAGTCACCCGCCCGCACTGCATCAGCATGGCCAGCTGTTTGATTGGTCAATTCCAACAGCAGGGCAAATACCGCCTGCGCCACATTGGGCGTACTGTAGCCGGGAACATTGCAGACCGTGACGCCACGGTCACGGGCAGCAGCCACGTCGATAACATTGACGCCAGTGGCCAGCACGGAAACCAGCCGCAACTCAGGGAGCGCCGCCAGCGTCTCAGCTGAAAGCGGCGTTTTGTTGGTCAGCACAATCTCGGCTGTGGCTGCCCGCTGGTGAATAAGATCCCCCTCTGTTCGGTCATAAACAGTCAACTCACCCTGGCTGCCGACAGATGCCCAGGAACAATCACCAGGGTTCGTGGTGTACCCGTCAAGAATTACAATTTCCATCGTTCAGCCTTCTTTAAGATGTGGGAAATGGAGGCGATTTTCCCGGCGTCATCGCACTGATCGCCGCTGACCAGCGTGCCTCAGGGCATCACCTGCCGCCGATACTCGCCGCGGCTGAGCACCTCGCCAATCGTATCGAGAGGCAGCACCACATCGGCCAGACCGGCTGTTACCACTGCCTTCGGCATGCCATATACCGCACAACTTTCCTGGTCTTGGGCAACCACCGCACCGCCGGCAGCCTTCACCGCCCGGCAGCCTTCAAGGCCGTCCGAACCCATGCCCGTCAAAATCGTGGCCACGATGCGCTCGCCATAACAATCGACGAGTGACTCAAGCAAAACATCAACCGAAGGGCGACACCCATGCCGCGGTGGCTCATCCACCAGTCGGCAGACCATGCCACGGCTTCGCTTCACCACCGTCAGGTGAAGGCCTCCTGGGGCAAAGTAGCAATGCCCTGGCTCCACAAGCATGCCGGTCTCAGCGAGATGAACCGGAAACGGCGTGAGCTCATCAAGCCGGCGTGCGAGTGACTCAGCAAATTTCACCGGCATATGCTGCACGATAAAAATTGGCACCGAAAGATCAGCAGGAAGAAGCGGCAGCACCCGCCGCAGGGCATCCGGCCCCCCCGTTGAACTCCCGATGGCAATGCAGTCTCC
>JBDQOY010000167.1:0-12890 GCA_040260935.1 Pirellulales bacterium | reverse complement strand
TACCGGGCGGGGCAGTCTAAAGTCGGCGAGGGCCGGATTGATCCGGTCGAATGGTGGCCACAGGAGTCGAAGCCACCGTGGGACTGGCGGCGGGGCAAGCGTTGAGGGGCCACCGCAAATTTGTCCTCTCAATCCTGAGGTGCGTGAAGTCGCTCGATTTACGGCGGGTACTGGTGTCTACTTTCAGGGCCAATCGGGAAGTGAACAGATCTTTTGGCACGATTTATAGACAGTCCTTCTTTAGCCGGGTCTGTGGCCCGTGCCCGGCACAACCGAAGCCACACTCGCCGCACTTCGCACAGTTCATACTTACCGTCATTTCCAGGCTTGGACTTCAGAGGGCGACTCCTAAGACAGTCTCGTCAGTCTGACCCACCACTAGCAGTCTCAGCAGCACTAGTTCTGGATGTACCAATACTTGTCGATTATCACAAACTTAAGCGAATCCTTCCCGCTGATGGCCTCCTTCAATTTGTATTCCACTTCTTTCTTGTCGTCACTGAATATGGGCTTAATATCCTTTAGTTGCTTCAGGGCCTTCAGTAAATGAGGCGCTTGCTGTTTTCCGAAGCGATCAGCAAATTCTTCAAGATTCTTGGCTTTGGGAATTCGCTTCAATTCTTCCGGAGGCATAAACTTCCTGAGCATTTCGGCATACTTTTTCTCCTCCAGCAGTGCAATCGCTTTAGGGATTGCCGTCTCTACTTTTTCTCGCGGATCGGGCTTCTTGTCCTTGCTTTCCTGGGCCGTGCCGAGATCCGCACCGGCGAACAGGAACAGACACGCACAAAACACAAACGACAGAGTTTTCATACTAAGATCCTTGGTCGATAGTTTGCAGCGAGATCATCTTTCGATCGTGGGAGTTCGCGGCGATACCTTCCCTCGAACGAGCGGCAGGCGCCGAAGTGACTGGGAAGTTTAACGCTCATGGACGAATCCAAGAGAAAGAATCGACTGAAACTAGGCTACAACGACCGATTCATTTTGCCGATCTCTGGAATAAGGATAGGACGGCCAACGGCACTTTCGCAAGTATCTCGCCCGTCGCGAACCGCGTAACCGTTGGCTTCGGTTACCCTTTCACGCCAAGTCCCGGACTCACCCACCTCGTGAATGGCAGAAAGAGGCTCGGAGGTAGCATGCGGATGCAGGCGACTGACAGAGCCGCAGCGGGGCGGGATTCAAAGGAGTCGAATGGTGGCCACAGGATTCTAGCCCGTCGAATGGTGCAGCCGGGGCTACCCCAGACGGGTGGAGCGTGGCAGAATATTTGCCATGCGATTCACCGCCTTTTACATTTCCGTTGTACTGGCCACCGTAGCCCAGGCCGATTTCACCGGCCGGGTTGTCGGCATCACCGACGGCGACACCGTGCGGGTGATGCGTGACGGCGAGGCGGTCAAAATCTGGCTACACGGCATTGACGCCCCCGAATCACGGCAAGCATTCGGGTCACGGTCGAAACAATTTCTGTCGGCAGTCATTGCTGGGAAAACGGTTACCGTGGTTGAGCATGACACCGACCGGCACGGCCGCATCGTTGGGGAAATCATCTGCGACGGGGCCAACGTCAACCATGCGTCGGTCGATGCCGGCATGGCGTGGTGGTATCACAAATACGCCCCAAACGATTCGGCATTAGATGCGGCCGAGCAACGGGCCAAGTCAGCCCGGCGTGGCTTGTGGTCAGATGCGAACCCGACGCCACCGTGGGAGTACTGCAGGGGAGTGAGGTGATTTATGGGTGTTTGTGCATTCCGTACCCGTGCGCGATGCGACCGAAAAACGCTTGATGACCTCTGGCGAACACACGTACTCTACAACGACACGGTGCGGTCACTGGTTGGTGAAATGTTTGCGATGTTGCGGGGTGAGCGTGTCGCCTGTGATTGGCATTCCGAGTGCGGCGGAAATCATCGCTGGATAACCACCATGGCTAATTTCGTAACGAGTTCTACCTCTTTAGACATGCCGGAACACCATTCCGGCCAAACTTTCTTCCTTCCGCGACGCCCGTTCTTTCAAACTCAACGCCTCCATCCTGCTCACGGTGAGCCACACGGCCGCCGCCGAGTCTGGACGAGCCCGCAGCGCTCCCTTAGCCGCCGTTCGCTCTGCCGCAATTTCGCTCCCCGAGGTAGACTACTCGACGGCGAAAAGGCCCTGTAGGACCGCGGACTAACCATCCAGGGACCCCGACCATGCCGACCGACGATACCCCTTCGCCGACGCCGGACGGGGTACCTATCCAGGAAACGCTGGCGGGCGAGCCGCGGCCCTTCGGGCTGATGTCCACGCTCGCGCAGCGCTCGGGCGAGCAACCAACGCTGCCCGCGCCCCGGGCAGCGCCCGTACCGGCAGTGCGCGTGCCCGGCTACGAGATCCTCCGCGAGCTGGGGCGCGGCGGCATGGGCGTCGTCTATCTGGCGCGGCAAGAGGGCCTGGACCGAGCGGTTGCCCTGAAGATGATTCTGCATGGACAACACGCCAGCGCCGACGAGCTGGGACGTTTCCGGGCCGAGGCCCAGGCCATCGCCCGCCTCAAGCACCCGAACATCGTGCAGGTCTACGCGACCGGAACACACGAAGATCTCCCCTACTTCGCGATGGAGTACTGCGGCGGCGATAGCCTGGCCCGCACTTTCGGGGAACGCCGACTCTCGCCGGGCGAAGCCGCCGACCTGGTGGCCCGGCTGGCCCGGGCCGTTGGTGCTGCCCACGCATCGGGCATCGTCCACCGCGACTTGAAGCCGGGCAACGTCCTTCTCAGCGACGACGGCATGCCGAAGATCACCGACTTCGGCCTCGCCAAACAACTCAGCGACGATTCTGGACTGACCCGCAGCGGCGCCATCTTCGGCACACCGAGCTACATGGCACCCGAGCAGGCGGCCGGTGACGTGCGCTCGGTCGGGCCGGCCGCGGACATCTGGGCCCTGGGGGCGATTCTCTACGGCGCGCTCACCGGCCGACCTCCTTTCTCTGGTGCCACCGCGGCGGAGACGCTCGATCACGTGCGGCATCGGGAACCGGTGTCACTGCGCCGCATCGTACCGGGACTCGCTCCCGACCTTGAGGCGGTCGCTCTAAAGTGCCTGGAGAAGGATCCGGTCGCCCGCTACGTCCGCGCCATCGACGTCGCGGACGACCTGGAGCGCTGGCTACGGGGCGAGCCGGTCGCCGCTCACCGCCACGGTTTCCTCTACCGGGCGGGCAAGCGCATGCGGCGGCACCGCGGCAAATTGGCCGCAGTGGCCATGGCTCTCGCCGCGCTGGCCATCATCTGGCTCGCGCTGGCAGACCTCGGCTACTCCGTGCCAGCCGCCCGCCCGACGCGTGACTGGCTCGATCGGCATGCGGCGTCGCTGTTTCGTGCCGCCCCGGCGATGCCTCGGATCCGGAGCGCGGCGCAGGAGCAACGCCGTGCACTGCTCACCCATCTGCAGTCGGTCACGACGCCGGAGGGATGGTTTCTGTCAACTCCCACAATGAAAACGCAGACGGACGCCTGGATACAAATGCAAACTTCCACCGCGCTGCTGGAAGCGCCGGAGGCAGCTCCGGACGAGGTGCGGCGGTGCTTGGCGACCCTCCCCCGGTTGTTCGAGTCCAACGGAATCTGCGAGCCCTTCATCGCCGGCTACGGCTGGCCCAATTTCCATGATGGCGAACCTTCCACGGAAGCCAGCGCCTGGGCACTGTCCGGGCTGGCGGCGGCGCTGGCGGGACCGCACGCACCGGCTGTCGTCGAACGCCGTCAGTTGCTCGACCGGCTCGCGGACGTACAAGCCGCGCTCGATGCGTGCCAGACACGCGACCCGTCGGGCGCCTCGGTCTACGCCTGGAATCTCTTCGCCAAGCAGGACGACCCGTCACGGTACAACACCTACGTTACGGGCCTGGTCGTCCGCGGCCTGCTCGCGCTCCGGCAGGCTCATTTGCCGTGGCGCGACAGCGAGGCACGCCGCGACGAATTGTTGGCCGGCTCGCTGGCCTGGCTGCTGGCACACTTCGACGGCCACGGCTGGTCGGCGCCCGGCCGGAAAGAGGAAGAGTACAACGACGAGCTGACGCTCCAGGAAATGGCTATCCTCCTAAGGGCCGAGGCCGACGGCGCTGTGGACTTACCGCAGCCGCTGCTAGCTCGCATCCCGCAACTTCTGGAAGACTGCGGTAGCCGGCCGCTAACCCACCCGGTTTCAACGCCTTTGTACTCGGAGCCATTCATGGGCCCCTCTGGCAAGCGGGTGCCGCGGTCGAGCCGGCCGGTGCGGATGGTCTGGCACCCGTGGGCCATCGACTGCGCCGCGCGCTGGCTGGCCCGCTGCGAGCGCCACGGTGCGCCGCACGACGAAGCCGTGCGGACGCGGCGCGTCCTCGGCCATCTTGTTCTGGACCTCGGCGACGGGGCGGTCGCCGAAGCGCAAGCCGGCTTCACTTACGTCAGCGCGGAAGCCCTGATCGGCCTGGAGCTGGTGGCAGGACCGTAGTGTTCCGCCACACCACATTTTTGAGGGGCGTCGGGCACCCGGATTGGTCCCGTCGATTCTGTTGTGGCCGACCAGTAATCGTGCGCCTCATCCGATTTCGTCGGTGACGACTTCCAAACGTCGCCGAACGCCCCGAATGACCCCGCTTGACGCTATTTGCCCCGATCCTGAGTGTCCGTCGCTCCTTATCCGTTGTCGATGAACTCATCGACATGAACCGTTGCAGCAGCGACCCCGCAAAAGCGGACAACTTTTTGGGTTTTCGGTACGAGTGCATCGACGTGAGTTATTTCGAAGGAAGGATAGGACGCTCCTCGGCACCTCGAAGCGAGCGTCGCATCCAGCCCGGCCAGTCCCGGCTGTTGCTCCTCATGGTCCTCGCTACTCGGCCGACGCTTGCCGAAGTGCCATTGACCGTCCTATCCTTAATCGGGGCGCGCCCCGATTTCTCAATGATCACGTTCCTTGCAGCACAGATGCGACAAGCATCTGGCACGTGAAAACTAGGCTTTCTAACCTAATGGGCAGCACAGGATTCGAACCTGTGACCTCCACGGTGTGAACGTGGCGCTCTAACCAACTGAGCTAGCTGCCCGAAGAATCAAATACACCGCATTTCCAAGCAGAAACGGCGGCTTTTCGAGAGTAGTCGATGGGTGCAAAAGAAGCAATTGATGCACCCCTGGATGGCGAAATCGGCTTAAGTGAGCCGATTCTTTTTAGAGGGACAGGGCACGCATTGACCAGAACTGTCTGTGCGGGAATCAGCCTGCCCGTCGGCCCTGCCTTGCAGCCTCAGCCTGCCTGATGACCGCCGAGACCGCCTGCCGCAGAAGGTGGTTCGGTGCAAACACCCCGTGATACCGATACCGATGCGGCCGGGGCGTAGGGATCAGCACTGCGAGCCGGTCGAGAAATTCAAACGGTGTCATCTCGATGACACCGCTGGCCCCGGGCCGCGTCGGCTTCCGCGTGCGTCCCGGGCCAACCCAGTTCCCGGGCTTGTGCCGACGCAGAGTGTAGCGAACCCGCTCAGAGCTGTGGCCCGTGCCCGGCACGACTGACAGGCGATCTCGCGCAAACACTGGCCGGGCACAGTAACGCAGCAGATGCTCCAGACTCTGGAAGTGCCCCGGCACGTCCCGGTCAACAGGGGGCCCAGCGTGGCATTGAGTCAACGCATAGCGTGGTGTGAGAAGGATTGAGTCGAGTGCGGTGGTGGCTTCTGGCGAAGGCCATCATGTCGCTGTTTCCATTCGTCAGAAAGACCGAGATGATAGAAGGCTATTACGGGTGATAGCGAACGCCCAAGGCCTGGAAGTTGGCTACCGGCGGCGCGCCTTCGACTGCAGAATAAGGGTTGTAATTGCTGTGATCATTTCGACTCGGAGCGAGTAGCTGGTTATCCAGCACCGCCTTGTTCGCTTGAAAGAACTGTCTGGAATTCTTGGTTACCTCGGTTTCGATGGTAGTGGGGCAGGCGAGACTGGTGGGCGCGGAAAGATCAGCTGGAAGAAGAGGAGCAGCAAGTAGGTGATTCCCCAACTGGGGAGCCATCCCGCAAGCAGGAAGAAGATTGGCCCGGTGTCGGAGTACGCATCGTCTAACGCATTCGGACTGCCCTGCCAGGCTTGATAGCCCGAGTCGGCAGCGATGAACATGGCGATCCATAAGGCCAAGACTGCCGTAACCAGAATTGGCAAACGAAAGCGGCGCCTGATGCAACGGGAGGCCCAAATCACGGCGACCGATGAGATAGCCATACCAGCCGCAAGGTGCTACGGACCATAGGCAAACATGACCCAGAGGGTTTCTAACAGAAAGTCAGTGTGCTCTTGGGGACTATCCATTTCAGCGAACGACCAGCGCAATCGGGCGGCGGCAGTTAACGTTGATTTCAAATTCGACGCGATCCGCCGCTCAGGTTCACGCGATTGTCAGATTGCATCGGTTTGGGCTACCAACCAATTGGAACCCAATAAATCTCGTCTGCTATCTGAACGAATCGCAATTCGACAATTTCGTCGCGGTCCGTATCTGGAATCGTGATTTTAATCTTGATTGAATGAAGTATCGCTTCATCTTCCTTGTCGGTCGCCGTGTTCGTTACGGATACGGACTTCTTGGCCGTCACCAGTTCGGAGAAATGAATCTTGTTGAAGTTTCGTTCGAGCAACGACGCACTCCGGAAATTGCGATTGAAGAATCGGTTCAAGTCCTGAAGTTCTTCCTTCAGTTTAGGGGAAAAAGAATCGGGATCAGGAGTCAGTTTGAAGTTCGTTGCTTTACCATCCGCGACGATCTTAAAGATGCCACTCACGTCCTTTTTGTTTATCAGAACGAGACACTCGCGAAATAGCACGATACAGCGTGTTCTCGTATCCAGAGGCCGAAACGAGTCTTCCGCTAAGAGGGTAGACGAACACAGGAATAGTGCGGCGACAGTGACCAATGTGTGGGCTGTGTTCATTGAGTTCCTCCCGGAGTGTTGTTGCAATCTAACGCTTGAGCTGATCAGCGACGGACCATCGGCTCACCACACCGCTGGATACTATCCGCCGTCTGGGCCATCCGTCGACCTGTACAGGAGGGACAGACCCCGCGGCCCTTGCACGAAAACGCCACCAGAAAGCCATGGCCACAGATTGTGCAGTTCGCCCGTGCAAACCCAAAGCAGAGCAACCCGCAGCTCAGAAACCGACGGAACTCTTCTTCAACATGATGCCTGATCGGCCGGCCGCACTGGTCGCGCTCGGCAAGCCAGCTCTCCAGGTGCCGTGCGATGACCTGATAGAGCGACGTTCGCTCAGGCCGCCGACGGGCATAACGCTGCTGTGGAATCGGTCGCCACGAGACAGGTGATGTCCGCTGGCCTGGACGCTTGAGACTGGCCGCGACCACGGCGATGCCCGGCTTTCAGAGGTGCCCCACTCTAAAAGCGGATGCCAGGGCCATGAGGGGCAACGGGCCGTAGCCGTCGCTGGTACGATAGGGACTTGAAACATCTGTACGTGTGGCGTCACCGCAACCGTTCGTCACTCGGTTGCCAACTTCGCCTGCCTGCACCCACCAGATCATGCAGACCATTCGCTTTCGACATGCCCACTTCACCGCCCGGCTGCCGGTTGATTACCGCTACACGCCGTCGCACTTCTGGCTGCTGCCAGCACCGGCTGCAACTGGCGAGCATCTGTCGGATCTGCACGGGGCGTCACCACAGGCGGCGGCGGGGCAGGCTGCCACAGGGCAGGGCACCCTCTGGCGGGTCGGCTTCACCAAGTTCGCCACCCGCATGCTCGGCGAACTCGTCGAGATGGTGCTCGATGTGGAACCCGGCCAGGCCATCACCCCCGGCAGCCGGCTTGGCACAGTCGAGGGCTTCAAGGCCGTCAGTGATCTGTTCTCCGTCATCGACGGCACCTTCGGCACCCGCAATCCGCTGCTAACCAGCGAAGCCTGCCTGACCCATTCCGACCCCTACGAGCGAGGCTGGCTTTACACCGCCTGCGGTGAGCCTGAACCAGGCCACCTCGATGTGCACGGCTACATCGCCCACCTGCAGGAGACAATCGATCGCCTGCAGGCCAGCCGGTATAGTGGAGGGGACGTGCAGGATGGCTGAGTCCGGATTCTCAGGCCACCCCAAACCTGTAACGCAAAGCCGCGGCACCACATGAGACCAGCATGACGACTGATTCAGCCGCAGCAACAGACTCCGCCACCGCCCCCCGCACCCGGCTGATCATGACCGGTGGCTTTCTCGGTGCCGGTAAGACCACGCTTTTGCTCCGACTCGGGGAATGGCTGACCGGTCGGGGCCTCCGGGTTGGTCTGGTCACCAACGATCAGGCTGGCGGCCTGGTCGACAGTTCGCTGGGCCGGGCCCACGACCTGGCGGTCGAAGAGATCGCCGGCGGCTGCTTCTGCTGCCGGTTCAACTCGCTGCTGGAGGCGGCCGAAGCCCTCGGCCGAGAACAGGCCGCTGACATCCTGCTGGCCGAGCCGGTCGGCAGCTGTACTGATCTGGTCGCCACGGTCAGCCTGCCCCTTGAGCAGTTGTACGGTGAACGGTTTGAACTTGCTCCCTTCAGTGTGGTCCTCGACCCGCTGCGGGCCGCCCGCATCCTCGGCCTTGCTGCCGGACCACGGTTCTCCGAACACGTTGAATACATCTATCGCAAGCAGCTCGAAGAGGCCGAATGCATCGTCATCAATAAGATTGACCTTGCCGATGAGGTCCTGCGAACGCAGCTACGGCAGGCTCTTGCTCGCGAGTTCCCAACCGCCCGGCTGTTTGAGCTGTCGGCCCGCGAGGGTACCGACGTTCACGCCTGGTGCGAGGCCATGCTCAGTGAGCGGTCAGCCGCCGCCGCCATCGGCGACCTCGACTATGACCGTTACGCTGATGGTGAAGCCCTGCTTGGCTGGCTCAACGCCGACATCCGGCTGGCAGCACATGAAGCAGAGCAGGGGGGCGAGTTTGACGGCAACGACCTGCTGCTGGAACTGCTGACTACGATTCGTGGCGAACTCGCCGCCACCGGCTTTGAAATCGCCCACCTCAAGGCAACGCTCTCAGTAGAAGGCGATGACTATGAGCTCGCTGCGGCCAACCTCGTCCGCACCGATGATGCCCCGACCCTTTCCCACCGGCTGGCCGAACCGATCGACATCGGTCGACTGCTCTTAAACCTGCGGGCCGAGGCTGACCCCGATCTGCTCAAACAGGCAATTCACCGTAGTCTGCAGACGCTGGCCGATCGCTGCGAGGTTACCGTAAACCACCTGGAACACTTCCGCCCGGGCCGCCCGGTGCCAACCCACCGGCTGACCGGCATCCAGCGGTCGGCCACATAACCCCGCTAAGGCCTCGACAGGCACGCTTTATGATTCCCACGCTCACCGCTCGCATCCTCACCACGGTCGCTCCCAACTGCCTCTGGAAGGCGGGCTGGAACCTGGGCGTGAAGGGCGTGATCTCAGTCGAACGGTTCAAGGCCCGCAAGCGGAAGGGAATTGTCTTTCCGCCATTCCTGCACCTCTCAATCATCAACTCGTGCAACCTGACCTGTCAGGGCTGCTGGGTCGATGTCACGGCCCCGCGGCAGATGATGTCCCTGGAGACGCTCGATGCAATCGTGAGCGACGCCAAGGCCCACGGCAACGTCTTCTTTGGCATCCTCGGTGGCGAGCCATTCCTGCACCCACACCTGTTCGACCTGCTCGAGCGGCACCCCGACTGTTACTTCCAAATCTTTACCAACGGGCAACTGATCACCCCCGAGGTGGCCCGCCGGCTGCGGCGGCTGGGCAATGCCACGCCGCTGATTAGCATTGAGGGCGACGCCGCCGTCAGTGATGTCCGCCGTGGCAATCGCCGCGTCCTCGACCGAACCCTTCGCGGACTGGAACTCTGCCTGGAAGCCCGGCTGCTCACCGGCGTCGCCTCAAGCCTCTGCCAGTCAAACATCAACACCCTGTTGACCGAGCGATGGCTCGACGAACTGATCGACATGGGCGTGCACTACACCTGGTTTCACGGCTATCGGCCGGTGGGGCCCGACTCCTCACCGGAGCTCGCCCTCACGCCCGACCAGCTGCTGGCGGTCCGCCGATTCGTGGTGGAGCAGCGGGCCAGAAAGCCGATCGCCATTGTCGACGCCTACTACGACGGCGAAGGCAGTGGCCTCTGCCCGATGGCCGCCGGCATTACCCACCATGTTGGCCCGGCCGGCCACATCGAGCCCTGTCCGATCATTCAGCTGGCGACCGACCAGGCGACTGAGACCAGTGGCTCTTTTTATGACACGGTCACCCAGTCAGCCTTCTTGAAAGATGTTCGCGAAGCCGCCGCCAGCCACAGCCGTGGCTGTGTTGTGCTGGAGAACCCGAGCCTGCTGCTTGAAATTGCCGACCGCCACAACGCCGTCGACACGACTCAACGGCTGCGATCGCGGGAAGAACTGCAAGCGATGACGCCGCGATCAAGCCAGGACCTGCCCGGCCGGGAAATCCCGGAGCGGCACTGGGCCTATCGACTGGCCAAGCGATACTGGTTCAATGACTTTGGCAGTTACGAGCCTCGGCCAGCACGTGCAACAGCCCGACACCAGCCAACCCATCAGACCAGCCCGTGACAGATAACAGCGACACCCCCACCGATCAGGCCACGCCGCGGATTCTCTACTGCCGCTGCGCCTATGCGCAGGTCGTGCCGCCAGAGGTGAAGCAAGAGGTGCTCGCCGGCTTGGCCGCCAGCGGCCGTGGCTTTGAGGCGGTGGCTGACCTCTGCGAGATGGCCGCCCGCCGGGACCCACAACTGAAGTCCCTCGCCGCCGATGACCGACCACTGAAGATTGCCGCCTGCTGGCCTCGGGCAGTGCAGGGGCTGTTTCAGTTGGCGGATGCAGCCCTGCCAAAAGAAGACGTTGAGATTTTCAACATGCGAACCGATCCGGCGGCCGACGTGCTTGCTGGTGTGCTTGGCGAGCCGGCCACCGCCCCCGAGGAAGACAACGCATGATTGCGACCACGCCCAGTCCACCACGGGTTGTCCTTTATGAAGGTCCGGGGAGTGATCCGCTTGCCACCGCAGACCGCACCACCCTTGTTGGCGACCTGCTCGACCGCGGCTATCGCGTCACCGCTGCCGATGCCACTGCCAGCAGCGAAACCGACGGAGCCTGCATTGTGGTGGGCCGGTTTGGCGGCAGCCCGCCGGAACTGGCGACCACCACCGCCGAGGTGAGCCTGATCGACATCACGGGGCTAGGCCCTGAGGCAATTCTTGAACGGGTCGAGGCCACCCGCACCGGTGAGCCGATGAACCGCCCCGACGGCCCCGACACCTGGAAGCCCTGGTTTCCGGTGATCGACACCGACCGCTGCACCAACTGCATGCAGTGCCTCACCTTCTGCCTGTTCGATGTCTACGGCGTGGCGAGTGACCACACGCTGCGGGTTGAGAACCCAGCCAACTGCAAGGTCAACTGCCCAGCCTGCTCGCGGGTCTGCCCCGAGGTGGCGATCATGTTCCCGAAGTATCATGCCGGGCCGATCGACGGCAGCCCGGTGCGGCAGCAGGACGTGGCAGCCGAAAAGATGAAGGTCGACATCTCGGCCCTGCTCGGCGGCGACATCTATGAAAAGCTGCGACAGCGAAGCGAGGGGGCCAAGGCCCGGTTCTCAAAAGAGCGTGATGCCAAGCAGGCCCTCTCCGAACGCCGCCGCTGCCTGACCAAGCTGGCCGATGCCGCCCAGATCCCCCGGGAGGTCCTCGACGCTCTGCCGACGCCTGAGGAAATTGAACGCCGGACCGCCGCTGCGGCTGAAAAAGCCGCCGCCGCCCTGGCTGCGCGTGCGTCGCAACCGGCCGAGTGATGGCGAAGAAGGGGAGTCACCACAAAGCCGCAAAGAGCATGGAGAAGCGGGCATTTTCAGGATTTCCCCACCCGTTCCCGAGTTTGGCGAGTATCGGAGGCTCCAGGGATGATGGTAAACTTCCTACCGGGATTCGCGTGTCCTTCGTGCCTTCCCGGTGGAATCAAAACCATCATTAAACCCAACTGAAAACCCGGTGGCGGGTTTCGCACTCAATCCGAGACTGAAATCTGCATGGCCACGGCTGACCATCCACAACCGAAGATTCCGCTTGCGGTACTCCCGTCTGCTGTCCCACCGGCGGTGATCCGATCGCGGCCACCGCACCCCTCGATTCCGCAGACCAAGCCCGAGCGGGATCGGCTGCTCGATGCTATTCGCCGTGGCCTCACCGACCAGCCCGCCGTGCCGCCGCTGGCAATGGAACCGCTGCACGAACGTGCCCGGGCGGCGCTTGCCGCTGCCGACCTGCCTGAGACCTACCTCGACTACGCCGCCGTGCTCGTCAATAACGAGTCGTGGCGAGACGCCCTGGCTCAGGTGCCGTTCGAACGGCGGCTGCTGCTGATGCCCAAGTGCCTGCGGGAGGAGAACCGCTGCCCAGCGCCATTTGATGAGTTCGGCCTGCTCTGCAAACAGTGCGGCCTCTGCTCGATTCAGGACTTTCAGACCGAGGCCGAGCGGCTTGGCTATGCCGTGCTGGTGGCCGAGGGGTCGGCGCTGGTCATGGCAATGATCCAGACCGGCCAGATCGAGGCGATCGTCGGCATCAGCTGCCTGCCGGTGCTTGAGAAGACGTTTCCATTCGTCGAGGCTGCGGCGATCCCGGCCGTGGCCGTGCCGCTGCTGCAAGACGACTGCATTGACACTACCGTCGACATCGACTGGGTCTGGGACTACATCCATCTCAGTAGCGAGGACACGACGCGGCGTCTCAATCTCAACGCTCTTCACGACGAGGTGCGCGAGTGGTTCTCGCGGGAGTCGATCGATACCATCATGGGAGACGACGAGGAC
>JBDQOY010000166.1:0-8148 GCA_040260935.1 Pirellulales bacterium | reverse complement strand
GTGGTTGGAGAGACCAGTGCCGATGGCCGTGAGGTGGTCAGTGAGCCCTACTCATCCGAGGATGTGATGGCCAGCGTGTTGCAGGCCATTGGCGTACCGCTGGAGACAACATTTCGAGCGAAAAACGGCCGGCCGATGAAAATCGCCAACGGTGGCCAGGCCATTGCCGGGTTGTTTTCCTGAGTCACCATACTGGGGCGTGTGCTCGTCGGCTGGCAACGCTACACTTGCCGCGCGGGTCGATTGAACGCGGTCCCGAGCCCCAGAGAGTGAACCATGGCGGTTGATCATGATGTTGAAAAGTGGAGCGTGGCAGACGCGGCCGATCTCTATGAGGTTGACCGCTGGGGAAAAGGCTATTTTTCAATTGGGGCGACCGGGAACCTGCTGGTCCATCCCAACAAGAATCCAGCCCATCGCATTGACCTGAAGCAGCTGGTTGATCGGCTGCAGATGCGGGGTATCGATCTGCCGATTTTGTTGCGGTTTGGGGAAATCCTCCAGTACCGACTCAAGGAGATTCACGATGCCTTCACCCAAGCCATGGCTGAGGGTGGCTATCGGGGTGAATACTGCTGCGTCTATCCGGTGAAGGTGAACCAGCAGCGGCAGGTGGTGGAAGAAGTTCTGCGGTTTGGCCGCCCCTACCGATTCGGCATTGAGGCGGGTAGCAAACCAGAACTGCTGGCAGTGATTGCGCTGACTGATAATGAAACGCCAATCATCTGCAATGGCTTCAAAGACTCAGAGTTCATTGAAACGGCGATGCTGGCTCAGAAGATTGGCCGACGGATCATGCCGGTCGTGGAGCGATTTGCCGAACTGGAGCAGATTCTCAATCATGCCGAGAAACTCGGCGTTCGGCCCCAGATTGGCATGCGAGTGAAACTGGCAACGCGGGGAAGTGGCCGGTGGCAGTCATCGGGCGGATTTCGCAGTAAGTTTGGGCTGACTGCTGGCGAGTTGATGCAGGGGCTCGACCTGCTCGCTGCGCGGGGTATGGCCGACTGCTTCCAGTTGTTGCACTTCCATCAGGGCAGCCAGATCACCAACATTCGTCATATCAAGGCCGCTCTCAATGAGGCTGCCCGCATCTATGTTGAGCTGGCCAAGCGAGGGGCAGGGTTGCGGTATCTCGATGTTGGCGGTGGACTGGGTGTTGACTATGACGGTTCGCAGACCAATTTTGAGTCAAGTGTGAACTACAGCCTGCAGGAATATGCCAACGACGTCGTCTCTCATGTCCAGAACGTTTGTGATGACGCCGGCGTTGATCACCCCACGATCATTTCGGAGAGTGGGCGGGCGGTTGTCGCCTACCACAGCCTGCTGGTCTTTAGTGTGGTTGGAGTGTCTGAGCAGAGTGGCCAGGGGGAGATTGCCCCACCACCGGCCGATGCAGAACAGCCTGTGCTTGACCTGCAGGAAACCTACCAGACGCTCAATGTGCGGAATCTGCTCGAGGCCTATCATGACGCTCAGCAGTCACTCGACACTGCGATGAATTTATTTGCCAGCGGCTACTTGCCGCTGGAGCAACGAACAATCGTGGAGCATCTCTACTGGGCAATTTGTCGGAAGGTCTGCAAGTTGGCACGGCAGTTGGAGTATGTGCCCGAAGAAATCGAAGCCCTGTCGGCAAGTCTCTGTGACACCTACTTCTGTAACTTCTCGTTGTTTCAGTCGATCCCGGATTCCTGGGCAATTAAGCAACTCTTTCCGCTCATGCCGATCCACCGCCTAGAGGAACGCCCCGATCGGGCCGCCGTGCTCGGGGACGTCACCTGCGACTCCGACGGAAGAATCGATCAGTTCATCGACCGGCGGGACGTGAAGCGAACCTTGCCCCTGCATGCTTGGCGAAACGAGCCCTACTATCTTGGGGCCTTCCTGATAGGTGCCTATCAGGAGATTCTTGGTGATCTCCACAATCTCTTCGGTGACACCAATGCGGTGCATGTCAGCACCGACGAGCGAGGAGAAGCGGTGGTCGATGCGGTGATCAAGGGCGATACCGTCGGCGAGGTGCTCGACTACGTTGAGTTTGAGCCGGACGAGCTGGCCAAACAGCTGCGGGGGGCGATTGAGCAAGCCGTTCGGGAGGGGCGGATCAGTGATGGGCAGGCCGGACGCTTCCTGCGGTTCTACGAGGAAGGCCTCGACGGCTACACCTACCTTGAGGAGCCGACTCCGTTTGAGGGTCGGTGAGCCAGTCGTGCAACGTATTCGCCTCGGAGCTGCTGCCCTTAATCAGACGCCACTCGACTGGGACGGCAATCGTGACCGAATTGTCGCCGCCTGTGAGGAGGCTCGCCGTCGCGAGATCGCCGTCCTCTGTTGCCCGGAGCTTTCAATCAGTGGCTATGGCTGTGAAGATGCCTTTCCTGCGGCGGGTGTCTTGGAGACGGCGGCGATGGTGCTGCTTGAGCTTGAGGAAGCCAGTCGTGGACTGGTGCTCGCTGTTGGCCTGCCGGTGCGTTGGGAAAGTGGCATCTACGACGCGAGTGCCCTCTTGGTCAACGGCCGCCTTGCCGGTCTTGTCGCCAAGCAGCATCTGGCGGGTGAAGGGCTGCACTACGAGCCCCGCTGGTTTCGCCGCTGGCCAGCCGGGCAGCGACGGCAGGTGACGCTGGGCGGCCGTCAGGTTCCGTTCGGTGATCTACGGTTTTCCTGTGGGGGGCTGCGGATCGGTTTCGAAATCTGCGAGGACGCCTGGACGGCAGACCGTCCCGGGGCTCGGCTGGCAGCGCGGGGAATTGATGTCATTCTCAATCCGTCGGCGAGCCACTTTGCCTTTGGCAAGGAAGCCATCCGCCAGCGGTTCGTACTCGAAGGAGCTCGCGCCTATGCGGCGGCCTATGTTTATGCAAACCTCCTTGGGAATGAGGCGGGCCGTGTTGTCTATGACGGCAGCACGCTGATTGCCGCGCCCACGGGTTTGGTTGCCGCCGGACGGCGGTTCAGTTTTGCCGACATGCTCGTCACGGACGGAGTGGTTGACCTCGATGCCCTCCGTCTGGCTCAGGCTAGGTTCCTGCAGGCTGGCGTTACGTCGACCGAGGACGATGTTGTCAGCCTCGATTTTGTGCCGTCGACGGTGCCCCCTGAGGCGCCGCTGCCACAGGCTGATCGGCGGGACGCCTGGGAGCGGTCCGCTGCTGCGGTGGCAACCAAAGAGGAAGAGTTCAGCCGGGCTGTCGCCCTCGGCTTGATCGATACGCTCAGGAAGAGCCGCAGCCGTGGATTTGTGGTCAGCGCCAGTGGCGGTGCTGACTCATCAGCTGTGATTGCCCTGGTGGCACTTGGGGTGGCCTGGGTGGTGGGAGAGTACGGCAAGCATGCGGCCGAGCGGCTGGGGCTGGCGCCGTCGGGGGCGGCCGATCGCCAGGCGGCCACTGCTGAAGCAGGCGCTGACCCGCTTACGCGGCACTTCGTTGCGCAGCTGTTGACCTGTGTCTATCAGGCCACCGCCTACTCGGGGCAAGTCACTCGGAATGCCGCCAGGCTGGTGGCGGCTGCAGTTGGGGCAACCTATCACGAGTTCGACGTCGAGCCGCTGGTCAGGGCATATACCACCCTGGCGACCGAGGTGATCGGTCGGCCACTGGATTGGACGCAGGATGACCTGGCCCTCCAGAACATTCAGGCGCGGGTGCGGGCCCCTAGTGTCTGGCTGCTGGCGAACCTGAATAATGCGCTGCTTCTGGCGACCAGCAATCGCTCGGAGGTGGCAGTTGGCTATGCCACTATGGATGGAGACACGGCTGGTGGGCTGGCGCCGATTGCTGGGATCGACAAGGCGTTTTTGCGCCGCTGGCTGGTCTGGCTGGAGCAGGAGGGGCCGAATGGGATTGGCCCGTTGGCGGCCTTGGCTGCTGTGAATGCCCAGCAGCCGACAGCAGAGTTGCGGCCTCCGGCCGCCGGGCAGACCGATGAGGCTGATCTGATGCCCTACGAGGTGCTCGACCGAATTGAGCGATATGCCATTCGTGACCGGCAGATGCCCACGGAGATCTGGCAGCAACTACAGGCCGACTATCCAGAGGAATTACCCGCTCGTCTCGGGGCTTGGACTGAGCGATTCTTTCAGCTTTGGGCTCGCAATCAGTGGAAGCGGGAACGGCTTGCCCCGTCGTTCCATCTTGATGACGAAAGCCTCGACCCTCGGGCGTGGTATCGCTTTCCGATTCTTTCCGGGGGATTTGCCCGTGAAATCCGCCAGTTACGAGCGGCGGCGGCAGCCAACGGTTTCGCCTGGGAGACCTGAGCAGGCCGCTGCAAAGAGGCGAAACAGGGCTCGCGATCAGGGTGCCTCGCTGCTAGAGTCCCGCCACCAGTGAAGGAGATCGCCGTGCGATTCGGTTGCCGAAACTGCCCACCTTATTCCGCCCGACGCCTTTGGGCAGGGTTGTTCGGACTGCAGACATGCTGTCTGACGATCCTGCTGCTTGGCGTTGGCTTGGTGGCAGCCCCTGCCGCGCTCGCCCAGCAACCAACCGGTCAGCCCGCCCAGTCAGCGGAGACAGTTCCGCTCACCCCGCAGCAGCAGGCAGCCCTTGATCAGCTTCTCGCCGCATGGGAGGCCCGGAATGCCCGCGTCACCACCTGGTCCTGCACGTTCTACAAGTGGGAGTACAACGCCTGGAGTCCAGCCGACCAGGCCGGGGAACGTCTGGCCTTTTCCGAGAGTGCCGGAGAGATCAAGTACGCCGCTCCTGACAAGGGCCTCTTTTGGGTCAAGACGTCAAAACAGTGGAACCCGGAGAAGCGGCAGTACGAGGCTCGGCCGGCCAACTCCGGCGAGCATTGGGTCTGCAACGGAACGAGCATCTATGAGTTTCGCCACAGTGAACGCCAACTGCGAGAGACGAAATTGCCTCCCGAGATGCAAGGGCGGGCGATCAGCGAAGGCCCGCTGCCGTTTGTCTTTGGGGCCAAGGCTGACACGCTCAGGAAGCGATACTCAATGCGGATCATCACGCCGCCGGGAGTGGCAGATCAGGTCTGGCTGGAAGCCCGACCACGATTTCAAGTGGATGCCGCGAACTTCTCGAAGGTTGAACTAATTCTGCAGGCAAATGATCTCATGCCCTTTGCCATCCAGATTTACAAGCCAGGGGGCCAGGATCGGGACGTCTACCAATTTGACCCACGAACCAGCCTGATTGACCGGGGGCTCGACCTGATCCGAGACTTCTCCCGACCGCTGACGCCACTGGGCTACACATTCATTGAAGAAGAGGCTCCAGGCGGTTGAGGAGCGAACTGCCGGGGTCGGAATCTGCAGTCGACGGGCAGGGAGTGCTATACTCACGGCGAATCAGTTAGCACGTGAGGAACGCTATGCCCCTTGTCGACCCATCCCATCCGCTCGCTGATCTGCTTGAGCGAGATCCTCGATACACCCTCGATGCCTATCTCTTCGTCTTGGAGGCCCTCTCTTTTGCCCAGGATGCCTTGGGCATGGGCAGCAGCCGGCCTACTGGTCCAAAGACGGCTGGCCGACGCCGCAAGACTGAGCAGCACGTCACCGGTCAACAACTCTGTGAGGCCGCCCGGCAATACGCCCAGCAGCAGTACGGCTACCTCGCGCCAACTGTGCTGGGTGCCTGGGGAGTGCGGGCGACGGCTGATTTCGGTGAGATCGTCTTCAACATGATTGAAATCGGACAGATGCGGAAGACCCGGCAGGACTGTCGGGAAGACTTCCACGACGTCTACCACTTCGAAGATGCCTTTGCCCGCGATCTGACCTTCGCCGTGCCCGAGGCCTCGTGACGGGTGCATCATGATTGCGTTCCGCAACCTGGGCTGGTTGGGTTTGGCGGTGACTGCCGAAATTTTCTGGTTGGTTGCCTTGGGGTGGCTTGCCTGGTGGAGTTGATGTCGGAGCGAGGAATGTCCGGCCATGGCCTTGGGTGGGAGAGGTGATGAACTTCTGGCTTGATCGGCTTCCGCTGTGGGTGGCGCTGCTGCCACTGGGCGGGTACTTCTGCCTCCTTGGTGGGCTGCAACTTCGCCGCCGCCCCCTGGTTATCACTGGGGCCTGGGATGGCGTGCTGCTGGGGGTTGGGCTGTCGGGGCTGGTGGCCATCGGTCCGCTGGCTGCTGTGCAGCCGCTCTTGGGTGGATCGCCTTGGAGTGAGGTGATTTTGTTGCTGGTCTATGTGTTGGTCGTCGCCACCTGCATCCTCTTCGCCCGTCCCCGCTTGCTCATCTACAACGCCACCATTGAGCAGGTCCGACCGCTGGTGGCCGAAATTGCAGCCGCAGTCGACCCGGCGGTTCGCTGGGCTGGTGACAGCCTCGCCCTGCCGACGCTCGGACTGCAGGCGCATGTTGAAGGACGCGGTCCGCTGCGGACGGTAAGTGTTGTTGCACTGCGGACGGAAGAGGCCGGTGAAGGCTGGAACGATTTCAGCCGCAGGCTGCGGCGGACGGCCCGGCGACTGCGGGTGCGGCCAAGTCCGGTTGGGGTGGCCGTCGTGATCGTCGGGGGGCTTCTGCTGCTGGCCGCGTGCGGCTCGGCGTACGGGCTTCTCTAGCGGGTTCTCTCCTGCGGAAGGCATCGAGTATGGTGGAGGGAATGGTCCTTCTCTGGAGTTCTGCCCATGCCGATTCATGTTGATTTGAGCCCTCAGGAAATCACCGTTCCTGTGGTCGTCCGCAATGCCTCGCCGGCCCGGCTCTATGAGGATGCGGTGACCCGTGAGCGGGCTGGCATCGTTTCCAGTGGGGCCATCGCGATTCGGTCGGGAGCCAAGACTGGCCGCAGTCCGAAGGACAAGCATGTCGTCCGACACCCAGATTCTGAGCGGGATGTCTGGTGGGGGCCAGTCAATCACCCAATTGACGAACACACCTTTTTGCTGAACCGTCAGCGGGCAATCGATTACCTCAACACCCGTGACCAGATCTATGTGTTTGATGGGTTTGCTGGCTGGGATCCCGCCAGCCGGCTCAAGGTGCGGGTGATCTGCAGTCGAGCCTATCACGCCCTGTTTATGCAGAACATGCTCATCCGGCCAACGCTCGATGAACTGGAGCGGTTTGGTTCCCCTGACTATGTGATCTACAACGCTGGCCAGTTTCCAGCCAATCCGCTCACTGCGCAGATGACCAGTCGCACCAGCATCGATCTGTCGCTTGAGCGTCGCGAGCAAGTGATCCTCGGCACCGAGTATGCAGGGGAGATGAAGAAAGGCGTCTTCACGTTGATGCACTGGCTGCTCCCAGCCCGCGGCATTCTGTCGATGCACTGCGCGGCCAACGAGGGGCCACAGGGAGATGTCGCGCTCTTCTTTGGTCTGTCTGGCACGGGCAAGACGACGCTCTCGGCCGATCCTGCCCGACGGTTGCTGGGGGATGACGAACACGGCTGGGGGGAAGCCGGCATCTTCAACATTGAGGGTGGCTGCTATGCCAAGTGCATCCATCTCTCGGCGGACCGCGAGCCAGAAATTTTTCGGGCAATTCGGTTTGGCACGGTTCTCGAAAACGTGGTCTATGATCAGGCGACACGTGAGGTCGATTTTGAGTCGAGCGCAATCACCGAGAACACGCGAGCGGCCTACCCAATTGATCACATCGACAATGCCCGGCCTCCCTGCACCGCGGGGCACCCCCGGCACGTGATCTTTTTGACCTGTGACGCTTCTGGTGTGCTGCCGCCGGTGAGTCGGCTCTCTCAGGAGCAGGCGATGTACCAGTTCCTCTCAGGCTATACCGCGAGGGTGGCCGGCACGGAGGTCGGGATTTTTGAGCCCCAGCTTGCCTTTTCGGCATGCTTCAGTGCGGCCTTCCTAGTGCGGCATCCGGTGGTGTATGCCCGATTGCTTGCCGAAAAATTGCAGCGGCATGGAACGCAGGCATGGCTGGTGAATACTGGCTGGACTGGTGGCGGCTATGGCGTTGGCAAACGAATTGATCTAGCTGCAACGCGGCAGATTATTGATGCCATTCATGCCGGAGCACTCGATGCGGCGGCGGTTGAGACCGATCCGATCTTTGGGCTCAATGCCGTGAGTCAGGTTCCCGGAGTCCCTGCCGAACTGCTGATTCCCCGACGAACCTGGGCAGATGCCGGGGCCTGGGAGACTGCGGCTCGGATGCTCGCGGCAAAACTTCGCGAGAATTTCGCAGTCTACG
>JBDQOY010000165.1:0-5022 GCA_040260935.1 Pirellulales bacterium | reverse complement strand
TGGGCGGTCAGTTCGGTCGGCGACTCCGCTGCCACCTTTCGGCGGGCCAGCCGAAAGGCGACCTCGCCCCGGCCCGCAGGCAGCCGATCACGAAACGCTTTTTCAAGAATCACGGCCAGCCCCTCGTCAGCCAACGCCAATGGAATGGTCCGGGCTTCGAACGCATCCCATTTCCGCTCACCCAGTCCGGTTGGCGGCAAGTCGCCGAGCAGATCAACCAGGCTACCGTAGTGGCTGAGCAGGGCGAGCGTTTCGCTGGCGATCATCCGGTTTTCGATGCGCGGCTGGTCGGCCAGTTCGAGCAGGGCCTGCTGGAGAGGCCTGTCGCCACCGACCACTGCCACCAGTGCCTCGCAGGCCGACTTCTCGGTCGCCGTGAAGGCTGCCTCTGAACTCATCCAATCAGGAACTGCTTCACCCTGCACAGTGGTGGCCGCCCGCGGCTCAGCAGCAGACCAGCTGAGCCCTTCCTGCGGTGCCAGTGTGGTGGTTTCCGCAATACCATGGAGCAGCCGGGCTGCCGTCAGCCCGCCGGCCTGGGTCTGCTGCCAGGTGACCGACTGTTTCAGGGGCAGCAGCCGCGCTACGCGAACCTGCGCCCCCTGCCGCGCGGCCAGCGTTGCCTCCGGCACGTGCGTGACCTCCACGGCCACCCCTCCGGTGAGGCCCGCGAGCAGCACCCCGCTCAACCCTCCGGCAGTAAGTCCCAGCTGACTGGCCTCATTGGCTGACCGGGCAACCAGCCGGCCGGCAAGGAGCTGAATCCGCGGCTGTCCCGCCTCATCAAACTTCACCCTGGCGTGCGTGCCGGGCCACATCCGCACCGTGACGCCACCAATGTCAAAGACTGGATTGAGTCCGGGAGGCACCATCACCTCTTCACTGGCAGCCAGCGGTGAATCGGACGGCAGGCCTGACCAGCCATCAAGTTCGGTGCGGTCATTCCCGCGATTGCGATGCAGGACCACGCCCCGTCCAATGCGTCCGTCCGACTCAAAAAAACCGAGCGGCGGGTCGGTCGACTCATCTGGTGGTGCGGTTCCATCGGGCTCGGGCAAAGGAGCCTCTGGGGTGATGATCGCAGGGCCGCCGATCGCCATCGCAGTACCCTGCGGCACCTGCCGGCGATTGGCCAACGATGCGGCCGCTGGAGCATCCGACGCTGCGGCCGTTTGGGCTGGAGCGGGTGTGGACGGCGTTCCTACCGCCGCCGGAGCCTCGGGTGTGTCCGGCTGGGATGCCGGCGGTGCGGTCCCACCTTCGCCGCCGGCAACGGCCGCCACATCCCCAGGTTCCGTCGTTGGGCCCGGCTCGACAGCCGAGGGCATCGCGGCTGCCGGCTCAGCGGCATCACTGTTGTCAGGTGTGGCTGCAACAGCCACCACCGCAGGATCAGCGGCAGCTTGATCAGCCGCAGCTTGATCAGCCGCATCCGCAGTGAGACCAGCGTCGGGCTGGTTGCCGGCAACCGGCGGCTGGACCGCTGGCGGCGGCACCGCATTCTCGCGGAAGAGTTGCAGACCGAGAATGCCAACAAGCACCAGCAAAACTGCCACGGCCAGAACAGCCGCCAGCGTGGCCAGCCGTGGCTGCCGCCGAACCGGCGGCCGGGGAGCAGCTTCGACCCACGGTTGCTGCTCGGCGACCGCATCGAGTTCAGCCCGCATCGCCCGGGCGTTGGCAACGTCGCTCACGCGACGTGTTTCATCCGCCAACTCAGCGAGATGCGCCCGAGTCAGGTGTCCGATCCGCTGGCACTCTTCAAGCGTCAATTCTGCGGACAACTCAGCATGTCCCGCCATCTGGGCAAGCACGTGATGGCATTCAGCCACCTCTCCCAGGGAGACTGATGACTCGACACAGTGGGTCTCAAATTCTTTCAGCCGCTCACCAGGCAAGACATTGTCAAGAAACTCGGCCACGTTGCTGGCACTGCCATTGAGCCCCTTCCCAGCGACCGGCGGCGCCGGCAGGTCGCGATTGGTGAGCAGTTGCTCAATCTGCTGTTCAAGTGCCTCTGCCAAATCATTGGAAAGGACTTTGCGGTCGAGTTCCTGCTGCGCCTCTTCCGACAGCACCCGGTCTCGCCACGCCAGGAGGGTTCGCAGGGTGAGTTGCATCCGGGGGGCTCCTCGTCGCTGGTCGGGGGTGGTCGAGCCTCGCGGCGAAGCCCTTCCAGGAGGTTCGCAACCAAGCCGCTGGGCCGCTTGCTTCAGGGCCTCCTTCTCAATAGTGGCGTTGTGCGGCCAGATCCGTACACCGGTTTCCAAAAATTTTGTGTTTTTGCCGCTGCACAGCCCTTGGAGCCCCGGGGGACAGTTCTGGGCCACGGGGAGGCTTTTTTGTGCGTCGCAGCGAACCGGCGGGCTTTGAGGTTCGTAAAAACACGCGTGTCACCACTTTTTTCAGCCGTTTTCGGTCCTACGATGACAATAGAGCCGTTTCTCCTCGTTCCTCGTGCGTGCCCCATGACCAGTTCCGCTCCCGAAGCGATTCAGCAGACCCGCCAGACGATGCTGCTGCAGCAGGCATCGGGGTATGTGGAATTGGCGGAACTGCTGGTGACGCCTGAGGCACCGGCTCCAGCGTCGGCGGCTCGACTGTTCCGGCGGGCCTTGGCCGTGCTGGATGAACTGGCTGAATCGGCCCAGGATCATGGAGACGTGCTGGTGCTGCGGGCCGAGGCCCTGCGGGCGTTGGGCTCGTTTGCTGAGGCGTTACCGCTCTTTCAACGCGTGGCGTCTCGACAGCCAACAACGGTGGCTGCCTGGCTGGGATTGGGCTGGTGCCTCAAGCGGCTCGGGCGGCTACCCGAGGCGATCCGGGCGCTCACCCGGGGGCTGGCTGCCTGCGGCAATGAGCCGGTCCTCGCCTACAACCTGGCGTGCTATCACTCGCTGGGCAGCGACGTGCTCGCCGCCATTGAGTTTCTGACCAAAGCGATTGCCTCCGACGATCGGTTCCGGGCACTGACGACTGTTGAACCTGACTTCGATCCGATTCGCAACGACCCGCGATTTGTGGCGGTGATCGATCAGGCGGTATAACTGGAAAGGTGGGGCGACGGTCGCTGGAGCGACCGGAGGCACCCACGAACACCCTGAATCGCGACCGCAGAACCGCCTCGGGGCGTTGCGACAAGAGCCATGACCAACCCGGCATTGCAGGAAGTCATCGCCCTGCTCGGCCATCCCGCCGCCGGCAACCCGGCGCAGTATCTGTTTGAGCGGGTGGTCGCTCGCGATTCCCTCGACTGGCGTTTCCTGACGCTTGAAGTCGAGCCTGAACGGCTCCCCGAAGCGCTTGCCGGAGCCGCCGCCATGGGCTTCCGCGGATGCCTGCTGGCTGGCCCACTGCGGCAGCCAGCCGTTGCATTGGTCGCCTCTGTCAGCCCGGCCGCGCACTTCGCCGGGGGCTGCAACCTGCTGGAATTGGATGACACCGGCAGGCTCGTCGGCCACCTGACGGTCGGTCGTGGCATGCTCGAGGCGATCCGTCTTCACGCCGACCCCACCGCCGCAGCCACGGTGATCATCGGCACGGGGTTACTCGCTCGGGCGACAGCGCTTGAACTGACGCTGGCGGGTGTCCCGGAAATCCTGATTGCCGACCCGTGGGACAACGACCCCGCAGAACTGGTCGCTGCCATCAATGGCGTGGAAGGAGGGCGGGCGTCAGCTCTGGCAGCCGCGGAGGTCGTGCAGATTCCTGAATCTGTTGGGCTGGTGATCGCCGCCCACGACAGCCGCCCCCTCCCCGAGGCGACCGGCCTGGCAGACTTTCGTGATGATCTGGTCGTGGTTGATGCGTCCCTCACGCCGCAGACCTCACCCATGCTGCAGGCCGCCACCACCGCCCGCAGTTGCCGCGTCGATGGGCTTGAAGTGGCCACGGCAGTCATGGCGATCACGTTCCACCAGCTCACCGGGATCGACCCCGACACCGATCTGCTGCGGGAAGCCCTCGACGAGTTCCTCGACTACTAGCCGTCCACTCTCTGCCCGTGGGACAAGCCATCCATGGCCCTTGCCCGCGAGTGCGGGCAACGCCACACGGAGCCGTTACTGGCCGCCGCTGAGCCGTTCAATTTTGGTGAGCACGGCGGTGGCACTGCTGCGAACCTCGCTGACAGCATCTTCCCGGAGCGTTTTCACCCGCGTGGTGACATCACCGGGAGGCTGCTCACCCGTGGCATCGAGCAGCAGAGCAACTCCCCGCAGGGCGTTGATCACAACCAGGGCCCGCTTGTACCGCTCAGACTGGGCCTGATCGTCCGGCTGTGACTGGGCTGAGCTGGGAGCAACGTCCGGCAGGGCCAGCATCTCGGCGAGCGGCTCGTAGGCTTCGCTGCGGCCTTGGCGAGCCAGGCCAAGGGCGGCATTGGCCCGTACATCGGCATTGCCGTCTGAAGCCAGCCGCTGCAAGGCCTCGATACTGCGATCGCCTCCCAACACTCCGAGGGTGAACCCACAGGCGTTCCGCAGGGGAGCATCGTCTGCACGCGAAGCAGCCACCACGGCATTGATCACCCCATCGCGGTTGGAGAACGTTCGGTCGGCCGCAGTCAGATTGGTCGCCAGCACGGCGACCGCCTCGATGGCTGCCCGGGCCGTCTCGGTGTCGGTGGTGTCTTCGGCACGACGGACCAGCGGTGGGGCTGCTTCGGAGACGCTGAACTCACCAAGGGCACGGCAGAGATACAGCCGCAGCGTCTGCGACTGCTCCCCGGTTCGGCCACTGTCGGCCTCATCATCAAGAATGCTTCCCAATTCGGTGGCGAGCTTGGTGTCCGCCTTGAGGGCCCCACCGCCGGGGCCACGAAGGTCATTGGCCAGATTGAGCGCGGCCTGCCAGCGGCCTTCGTTGGCTCGGCGAAGCGTGCGAACATAGGCCTGGGGGTCGTTGCCCAGGTGGGCCAGCCAGTGAAAGGCCAGCCAGACGGCGACGATGATCGCCACAATCAAGCCTGGCACAAGGAACAACTGCACAAGAAACGCCGCACTGGGAGGCTCAACGGGGGGC
>JBDQOY010000164.1:0-18298 GCA_040260935.1 Pirellulales bacterium | reverse complement strand
CTTCGTTTTCTGTGTCCTTGTTTGACATTTGGTATTTACCGAAGTAGAAAACGCTTTCGACGGGGAGGAGAAGACTTGTGGGCCCATGGATTGGGTCACGAAATCGACTGGCTAGAGTGTACTCGGCGTCTACTGCCGGGGCTCACTTCGATCAGACGGTTCCAGAATCTCCAGGGTGTCCGTTACCACGTCCACGTTTCCAACTCGTTTGATTTCCCTTCTCCCGAGACCAGACAGGGGCTACCCAATGTCAGAAACCGGTACAGGATCCTCCATTGACCCGCAGGAACTCTCGCGGGCGATCGACCAGATCGAAAAACATCTCGACACGATCAACCGCACGCAGAAGACAGGGCGACTCGTTGTTCTCGGGGGATCGATTCTGCTCATCATTACCATGGCTTCATTCGGGCTGAGTCTGTTCAAGACCCTTCAAACTCAACTCAATGAACAGACCCTGCAGGCGGCCCTCACTGCCAAGGCTGAGGAACTCTGGCCGCAACTCAGCGAGAAGCTCACCAAGGCAGCGATGTCAGCCGTTCCCGCCTATCGAGAAGAAGCAACAAAGCGGCTTGAAGTGTTGCAGCCAAAGCTCCAGGCCATGGTCTCCAAAGAAGCCAGCGCCATGGCCGACCGCCTGCCGGGCATGCTCCAAGAGAAGATTGCTGGCAGCCTCGACCGGGTCACCGAAAAGGTGGCAGCCGACGTCAAGAGTGAAGTCCCCAACCTGACGCCTGAAAAAGTTCAGCAGATGTCGGACATGCTGATTGAGGGCTTGGCTCTGGAAGCTGACAAACTGCAGGCGATGCTCAGCAAGGTCAGCGAAAAGGAAACGGCTCGGATCGAGAAGATCCTGCAGAAGCTGCCGGTCGCTGAAGCAGCCAAGGAATCGGAAGAACGACTCCAACAGCGGTTCATGCATCACATGCTGATGATCGTTGACCGAGCCGTCGCTCCGGATGAGTCATTCCTGCGGTCCGACGCAACGCTGACGCTCGACGCTGACGTCCCCCAACAGAATTGATCCTGACGGCGGCCGGCACGCCCAGCCGCCACATCGCCCTCAGATTGTCCTGAGGGCCCATATTCATTCCCTGCTTTCACATTTGGAGCCTCAACACCATGTCCTCAGCCCACGACTCAAACGCAGCAGCGGTCGAAACGCGTCTGCAGAACCTACAAAAACGGGTAGCCGACACCGCCTCACGTTCCAGCCAGCGACTCACCGTCACCAGCCTGGTGATGGTGGCCCTGCTTGCTGGCGTGTTCCTCTACCTGCGATTCCTCTCCAAGACCATCACCGAATTCGCCGATGCTCCGACCCTGGTGCAGTTGGTGTCGGATCAGGTCGAACCCCGGCTTCAGGAAGCACCCGCGCAGCTGGCCGAGTCGCTCAAGGCGCAGGCCCCGGCCGTAATCGGCCAGGCCGAAACCATGCTGCTCGAAGCGATTCCGCAGGTACTCGATGAGGCTGACGCGTTCCTGGTCAGTTTCTTTGAAAATGAGTTCAAGGAAATTGAAGACGAGGCCTACAAGGTCATCCACGATGCCCTTGAGGACACGATCGCCCAGGCCAAAGAGAAGAACATCGACCTAGCCAAGGAAGGGGAACTCGAAAAAGCTGTTGCTGGTGCTGCACCTGCCCTGCGGGAAATGGTCCAGACCCTCATTGAGGCCAACTTCAACAAGTTCTCGGAGGGCACGACCGAAGTTTCCGCCTATATCGACAACCTCGTGTCGTCGGACAACCTCACCGACCATGAGCAGGCCCAGAAGGAGGTGCTGATCTCTGGCCTCGCTCTCCTCCGGAAGATGGAAGAAGACCGTTCACGGGCCCCAATTCAGGGCGTCCTGAATGGCACCATCCCCGCCGACTCGCCACTCCCCCCGCTCGACAGCAACTAAGCGGTAGTGATTCGATTCAAACCACAATCGTCCGCCGGCCTTGCCAGGTCGGCGGACGATTTTTTTATGCTGGCGTTCAGTGTCCACTCGAAAGTCAGGGCACGCGCACCTGAATTCTCATCCGAAACAGCGGAAAGGTTTCCCGATGGCCGACTGGCCCGAACCTGGCACCCGTGCCCCTGACTTCACGCTCACTGCCGATGATGGCACCCGGGTCAAACTCTCGTCGTTTGGCGGCCAGCCGGTGGTGCTCTATTTCTATCCCCGGGATGACACCCCGGGCTGCACCCGTGAGGCCTGTGGCTTTCGGGATGCGACCCGGCCTCTCACCAGCCACAAGGCAGTGGTGCTGGGGGTCAGCCCCGACGATGTCGCCAGCCATCTGGCATTCCGGAACAAGTACGACCTGCCGTTTCGGCTGCTGACTGACCCCGATCACCGGGTCGCCGAAAAGTACGGCGCCTGGCGGGAGAAGACGCTCTACGGCAAGAAACGCCTGGGGATTGCCCGGAGCACCTTCATCATTGATGCCGCTGGCCGGATCGCCAAGGTGTACAAGGCAGTCAAGGTGGACGGTCATGCTGACCAAGTGCTTCAAGTTCTTGATGCCTTGGAAGAGTCCTGAGAGACTCACCGCTGTGCGGCAGCCTGCTCCGCGAAGGCTCGCTCATCCTGCCACCGCGTAAGGACCTGCTCAGCAGCGGTACGGCCTGCCTCTGCGTCCGCACTGACCTGCATCTCAGCCTTGATGATGCTGTCGCGAGCCGCAGTTGCTTTCGCAAGCTCGGCGGCAGCCTCCTGAACCGCCTGCGCAGCCCGTTTTGTAGCCTCTGTGGCCTTGCTTAACTGGGCCTTCGCCTGTGTGACCGCCTCTGCATGGTGCTGCTCTGCCGCTACCGCCTGCTCTCCCGCAGCCGGCTGGGTTTCAGCAGGCTCCTCCGCAGCATCATTCCCCTCACCAGCACGAACGTTGCTCACAGCCTGCTTCGCTTTCGCAAGCTGCTGCTTGGCTGCCGCGACCTGCTGCCGCGCCTGCTCACGCTGTGCTTCCGCTTTCGCAAGTGCTGTCTCAGCAGCCGCCTGGGCGACCTGTGAGCGGCTGACCTGCTTCTCCGCAGCGGCCCGCCGCTCACGTTCTTTGGCACGCTGTGCGTCGCAGGCTTGCCGCGCAGTGGCAAGCTGCCTTTCTGCCTCGGCAATCCGTGTTTCCAGGCTCGGCGGATTGGCCTCAATCACGCCCTGTTGCGAGGCATCCGTGAGGCTCCACACGGTGATGGTCCCAGTCCAGTCACTCGCCGAAACGGACGTCTGGCTGTCATTGACGGCCACCCTGACGCCAATATCTGCCATCGCTCCCAGGTCACGTTTGAGTTTGCCATCACCACCCCAGTGCTTGACCCGGCAGTCTCGGCCTGTCGAGACGAGACTGCCGTCTCTGAGCCACCGCACATCAGAGGTTCCTCCCGCATGGGCCGCCCACGACCGGATCTTTGTGCCCTGATCGGCATCCCAGAGATGGATCGTGCCGTCTTCAGCAGCACTGGCCACCACTAGGCCATCCCCGCGCCAGGAGACCGCGGTAATGCCGCCGGTGTGTCCCTTCAAGACCGCCCACTCGCGGGCCCCGAACGACTCCCACAAAAACAAATTGCCCGCCCGGTCTCCAGTCGCAAGCAGCACACTGTCCGGAGAAAAGGCAACGCTCGTAATCCAGTCGGTGTGCTTGGTGATCGTGCTTTCTTCCTGACCGTCTTCGGTGGTCACGAGGCGAACCACCTTGGCTGCCCCGCCGAGAGCAACCAGTCGCTGATCAGCGGAAAGATCGGCAGCCAACACCTCGTCATACTCATCTCCCAGAGCCGCCAACCGGGTACCACTGGCAACATCCCAGAGAACCACACGCCCCCGTTTGGCGGCGATGCCTCCAGCAGTGAGAAGCAACCTCGCATTGCGAGAGAACCGCAGCGTTTTGCAGTTCCCCTCGGGAAACGGCAGCACCCCAAGCAGTTGCCGGGTCGTCGGGCTGACGAGCAGCACCTGCTGCCGACCGCCAACCGCCAACAGATCGCCGTGGGGCGAGGCATCAAGGCCGGTCACTGTCGTCGGCCGCAGGCCGTGCGTCACCACCTTCAGGGAAAGCCGGGGCGGCATCACCGGCTCACCCTCGGGCGTGACAATGGCCCCGGGGTCGAGGGCCAGCTTTGTCACCGGCCCTGTTGCCACCGGCTTGGCTCCATCCCGTTCGACCAGCCCGCCGACAATCCAGGCCTTGATGGCCGCCAGCATGTCGTCCGGAATCCGATCGGCATTGGGTGGCATGACAGGCTCTGACTCATGGCTGGCCACCTGCCAGAGATACGAGCCGTCGGGGTCCCCCGCGGCCACCACTTCGCCAGAGTTCCCACCTGCCTGCAGCTGCTGGTAACTGGTCAGATCGAGTCCACCGGCCCGCTTGCCCGGGTTGTGGCAGCCGCAGCATTTCTCCCGAAAGATTGGCAACACCTGCTGCTCATAGGTTGGTGGCTTCTCGGCAGCCAGCCCAGCCGGCAGGCCCGTTGCCAAGGCGACCAGAAGCAGCCCCCCACGGACGAAGCCGCCACCACGTTCGCTGCTTGGCATGAGATGTGAACGCGGCATTGGCTCAGTGGTTGAAAATGAACTCAGGTGCATTCAGGAGAGCCCAGAAAATATCCTCGAACTGCAGCTGGCGATTCGGCTGCCCCTGCACGCTGGCGAGGAGTTCAATCCTCTCCCGCTCCAGCGGCTTTCTGCCGTAGCAGCGGAGAATCAGCCGATCAATGATCTGACTATCGGCCAGACCTTCCTTGATCCAGCGACCAACGAGGTTGCCCCTGCGAATTCGCTCGTTGGCCACCTCGCCGTTGAGCAGGTGCAGAGCCTGCGACAGGCTTGGGTCCATGCTGATGGCACAGGAGCAGACATCTTCACGGGTCGCCCGCCCAAACGTCGTCAGGAAGTAATTCGTGGTGCGGCCATCGGCAACCTGCACCGCCCGAGCACCATCTGGCAGGCCGGGAAACTTATTCGTGGTGTCCGTAACCTGGGCGAGGGTATCGAGCAGCACTTCAGCCCGAATCCTACGAATCGCTGCATGGGAAAAGTTCGTCGTATCGAGCCGATTGCTGGCGTTGGGCTCGCTCGAACGCTGGTAGGTATGGGACTGGACAATTTCCTTGACCAAGCTGCGGAAGTCCCAGCCTGAGGCGACAAATCGTGCGGCGAGTTCATCGAGCAGTGGGCCGTTGACTGGCGGGTTACTCACCCGGAAGTCGTCGGGCTCATCGACAATGCCGCGGCCCAGAAAGTGGGCCCAGACCAAATTGACGATGCGGCGGGCGAAGAATGGGTTGTCAGGCCCAACCATCCAGTTGGCCAGCGCCTCGCGGCGGTCTTGCACACTCACCTGGGGAACGTCCCCACCGAGAAACTTCGGTGGCACATCCTGGCCTGACACCGGATGCTTCATGGCACCACCGCCTGAGTCGTACACGATCGTCTCTCGCGGATCTTCGGCACGCTTCCGGCGGATCTGCGAAAAGAAACTCGCAAACCCGTAGTAGTCGTCCATTGTCCAACGATCGAATGGGTGGTTGTGACACTGAGCGCACTGGATTCGCATGCCGAGGAAGGCCTGGGCGATATTCTCAGTCAGCTTCAGCGTGTCCCGTTCCAACTGAAAATAATTCGTCGGCGGATTCTCAAACGTCCCGCCTGAGGCCACCACAAGGTCGCGAACCATCTGATCGATCGGCTGGTTGGCTGCAATTCGCCGGTCCAGCCACTGGTGGTAGAGCACCGCCCCTTTGGGGCTGACAAAATTCCCATCCGAGCGAATCTGAAGGATTTCCGCCCACTTCATCACCCAGAGATCGACAAATTCTTTCCGAGCCAACAACTCGTCGATCACACGGGTTCGCTTGTCGGGTGACGTGTCCTCAAGAAACGCCTGCCGCTGCTCCGTCGTGGGCAGCAGGCCAACACAATCGAGAAACACCCGCCGCAGAAAGGTTTCGTCGTCACAGATTACAGAAGGTGTAATTCGCAGGCTTCGCAGTTTGGCATCGACCAGATCATCGACCCAGGTGTTGCCGCTCGCTTGAGGAAACTGCAAGTCGATTCCCACAGGAATCACCACCGTCGGCACCCCTTCGGTGATGGTGTCGTACCGGGCCATCAGAAAGGCCTCGCCCCTTCGGCCACTCGTCACCTGCCCGTCCGCCGAAACTGCAGCGGAGCTGGCATTCGTCGACGAGTACCAGACCAAATCGGTCACATCGCGATCGGTGCCGTCTGCAAACCGAGCAACCGCCACCAGTTGCTGCGTTGCGGCCTCACCCTCCAGCAGTGACTGTGGTGGATAGAGATCGAGGCCGGTCAACGCCGGCAGTTTGGCGAGATCGGGGTCGTCCTCGGCGCCGGCGGCGACCCAGTCAATCAGTCTGCACGCCAAGTCACTTTCTGCTGCAAATCGTTTGCCGCCGGTGTGTGGCACCGCCCCAATCGCCTTCTGCACCAGCAGGCTGGCGGCCGGATCACCCAGGTCAATCCTCCTACCGGGCATCTCTCTGGTAATTCGCTGGTAATCTCCGGCCGGATCAATACCGAACAACGACAGCCGAAAGCCATCCTTGCCCCGGGCCGCCCCGTGGCAGCTTCCCATGTTGCAGCCGCCGCGGGCTGACCAGTGAGGTTCCTGTGCGGGTTGCGTCCGCGACCACGAAGCCGCCGCGTCGGCAGGCTCCACGTGTAGAAGCGCCGCATCCCCGACCGATACTGTTGCCTCGGCCGACAGATCGAGTGTCACGCCATCTGCCCGCTCGCCTTGTACCACGATCCGCTGGATGTCCCGCGCTGAATCGAGTTGAACCGCCGGTGGAAATACCCGAAGTGCGACCACTGCCTCCGACGCAGTGTCGGCACGAACACCACGGCCAGCCAGGCAAAGGCCAGCCACGAGCACCAGGTGCCAGAGCCTGCGGCTTCGGTGATCATGACGAACCATGTCAGTTCTCCGACTGTGACGCTGCTGCCTTCTCGCCAGCAGTGGCGAGCACCTGGGCCTGCTGCCGCAGCCGCTCCCGACGGCTGAGAGGCTTTGGCTGAGGCGGGCCAGCCGCCTGTTTTTTGACCGGCTCGGCTTTTTTCACCGTGGCCACTGCCGGCAGCGGTTTGTCGATCCGCAGCTCACCAACCTTGACCGTGTGAATCACCGCGGTATCACCTTGCGGCACATGGAGTTCACAGATAATCGATGCGTGCTTTCCTGGCGGCGCATCAGCAGCCACGGTCACTGGAAACCGCACCTCCGTGTCGCCCTGAGCCACGGCCACCTCCTTTGCCGTGCAGTTCGCTGGCAGCCCCAGCAGCATGGCCTTGGCAGCCACCGCAGCTGGTGCCGCAAACTTCCCTGTCAGGAACACCTCCGTTCCTTGCTCAGCCGCAGCACGGTCAACAGCAAGGCGCAGCATTGGCTCGGTGACCGTCAGCGTCACTGGGCGACTGGCGATGGTACAGGTGGGCCGGGTGACGGCTAGATCACCCTTCGGCGTGACCGTTGCCACAACCGCCACCCCCCAACTGCCAGGACTGGCTTTATCACTGGCATTGAGCGGATAGGCCACTTCGTTGGCATCAGCGGGTACGTTCACCCCGGATGCAGCTCCAACACCCGGTGGAGAAAACGGGAAGGTCAGCCGAACGGCACCTTCAAAGCCTTCCTCCCGCGTCACGCGGACCTTCAGGTCGAGTCGCCCCGACTGCACCAGTGGCACGGCAGGCTGCACCAATTCAATCTGGACTGGCACCTGCTCCACCACCGCCACCGACAGGCGATCACTGATACTCTGCCGCCAGCAGGTGCGATTGGGGTTGCCATGGACCAGTTCGGTTGGCTGCCGCACGCCGCCGAGTGAATGGCGGGTTTCATTCTTGATCGCCTCGAGACTGACAGCCGCCATCGTAGCCCCCAACGGTGCATCGGGCTGTGCCTCAAAGATAACCAACGAAGAAGGCGCATTGCGGGGGAGCGGCGTAGCTGTCGCCTGAACGCCTGCGGGCAGCTCGGTGACCTCCGGCAAAACGTCTTCCGACGTGTCGGTCCGCGTGGCATTCAAAAGGAGCGCCGTGCGATTGCCTCGGGGCACCTGGGCAATGAGGCCCAGCTGCGTCTTGGTTTGGGTCGGCGGCACAGCCACCGTCATCGCAGGCTCCACCGGAGTGACTTCCAGCCACCAGATGAATGCCTCGCCTCCGCGGCCTTGTTGGTCATCAATTCGCACCAGAAACGATCCCTCCTCAGGAACCGTGACTGTCATCAGACTGTCGGGGCCCTCACTGTCATCGTTCCCGGTGATCTTCTGCCGCTTGTCGTCATTACGATAGGCATTGAGGATAAGATCGATCGGCGACCCGAGCCGGCGGCCCCAGGCCCGAACCGACCATTTCGTGCCTGCCGCCGCTTCAAACCGCAGCCAGTCGACATCCCCCGGTTGCTGCAATTGCCCCCAGGCCGCCGCAGGTGTGGGGAGCATCTGGCTCTCGTTGGCAACGTTATTGGGCTCGACCTCTCGAGTGACCGGCAGCGTGGTCAGTCGCAGCGGAACAGTCTCGGCGGCTGGGATACCATCCCGAACGGCCGTCACGGCGGCCAGGCCTTCCAGTGCCGCGTCCCGCCGGCCCTCCTGTTTTGGCAGCGTGAGTGACGTTGTCCAGGGCCCATCACTGTCGCCCAGCCAGGTCAGGTCCAGGGTCGTACCCGCCTGCCCCCCGGGCGGCAGGGCCACCTGCGGCGTAGGAAACCGGCCCACGTGTAACAGGTAGACGCAGTTGTCATCTCCGAGATAGGCACTCTCCCGCACCCGCAGAAAATAGTCGCCGTCACGGTCGACGCGTGCCGAGAGCATGGCGTCCTGCTGCACGAGTGAATGGTCGTCACATGAGGCAACCGCAAAGCCAGCGGCATCAACCAGTTCAACTGCTGGATCGAACGGCGTGTGATTAAGCCGCACCCCGCAGAGGCTCGCAGCGATTTTCTCGCCCTGCTTCAGGTGCACCCGGTAGGTGTCGACATCTTCTCGCCGGATCACGCCGGCAATGGTCTGGGTGTTACCCCCAGCGAGTTCCACTCCTTCGGCCGCTTCGGCCGTGTCGTTGCGGGCTTTATTGCCCGTTTCAGTTTCTCCTTCAAGGCGAATCGGACTGTCGATCACTGTGAATGTCCGCAGGTCCGAAAGCCCAGCAGGGCTCCGCAGTCTGATCCGGTGGCTCCCAAGCGGGCAGTCCTCCGGAATCCGTAGCCGGAGCGTGACGGTTTTCGCATCAGGCTGCTCAAGTGAAACCTGCTCAATCAGGCCGTCCTCAAAGAACAACTCCTCAGCACCATCGAGTCGGCTGCCGGTAATGGTGACCTCGCACTCGGTACCCCGCTGGCCAGCCGGTGGCATGACCCGGCCAATCACAGGAGCCGCGAGGCCTGGTCGTGCCGCCAGCAGGACGGCAAGGACGCACAGGATTCGCCACCTGCTCTTGCTGCCTGTTGCCATGCTCTCCGTCATCATTTCCATCTCCGCCACCGCTGGAGCAACCGCAAACTCTGGGGCTCAGATGAGCAATTCCCGCCGGATCTTGCCACCGTCGACAATCTCCACGGGCCGTGCGCCAGGGGCCATCAGTTCCTTCTCCGCCACAATCCCCAGACAGTGGTAGACCGTTGCCGCAAGGTCTTCAATCGTCACCGGGCTCTCGAACGGTTCGGCGGCAATCGCATCGGATGCCCCATGGATCAGCCCCCGCTTCATGCCGCCGCCAGCCATAACCACGCTGAAGACCTTGGGCCAGTGGTCGCGGCCCGAATCTTGGTTGATTTTGGGCGTGCGGCCAAACTCACTCGACACCATCACCAGGGTGGAGTCGAGCAGGCCTCGTCGATCGAGATCATTGATCAAGGCCGCATAGGCCTGATCAAAAGGCGGAAGTTTTGTGTCGATGCCCTGGCGAATCCGCTGGTGCATATCCCAGCCGTTGTATGACAATGTGACGAACCGTACGCCTGCCTCCACAAGGCGACGGGCCAACAGCATCCGCTGTCCTGGCTCCGTGCGGCCATATTCATCGCGGAGCTTGTCAGGCTCAGCGGCAATATCAAAGGCCGCCTGGGCTTCTGCTGAACTGACCAAGTCGTACGCTCGCTGGTAAAAGGCATCCATCGCCACCAGGTCTTGCGAATCTTCGAGCCGCCCAAAATGCCGCCCGACCACCTCCCGCAGATGCCGCCGCGACTGAAAGCGGCTCGCGTCCATGCCACCGGGTAGGGATAGATCACGAACGGTAAAGTTTTTCTTCGCCGGATCATCACCCAGCGTGAAGGGGCCGAAGGCACTACCGAGGTAGCCAGCATTGGCGTCTGGCGCGGGTAGCGTCGGCACACAGACATACGGCGGCAGGTTGGCCCGGGGCCCAAGTTCATGGGAGACAACACTTCCCAGACTTGGATAGGTAATCGCCGGGCTCGGGCGGTAGCCGGTGAACATATTATGGGTGCCCCGCTCATGGGCCGCCTCGCCGTGGGTCATGGAGCGGATCACCGTGATCTTGTCTGCGATTTCTGCGGTTCGCTTGAGATGCTGATTGAACCGCACTCCAGGCAGAACGGTGTCGATCGAACTCATCTCCCCGCGATATTCCAGCGGTGAGAGTGGCTTCGGGTCGAAGGTCTCCTGCTGGGCCCAGCCCCCGGCCAGCCAGATGTGAATGACGCTCTTGGCCGTGCCCTCAAAATGGGCGAACTGTTTCTGGTCGGCCAGGGCAGCCCGCTGAGTGAAGAACGACCCGAGCGTCAGGCCAAGCCCGCCAAGCGACCCGACCTGAAGGAATTCTCTCCGGCCAGGACGTGCCAACTGTCCGTCCCGTTGCTGGTTTCGTCTCACGGCCTGATCCCCTTGGAACATCTTAGAAACCCACCTCTTCGTCACGGCATGCCCTCCATTGTGGCACCCTCGATCTCCCCGAGGAATAACCTCGATTGGAGACATCGGAATATCGTCACCTGAAGCCTCCTTGATAGCAATAATGTTTCTGAGGGCAGCGCCCTTACGCCCCCCCTCCGGGGCAGTCAGGAGGGGAGCCACGATGGCACGAGCAGGTACGAAATCTGGTAAGCGCCCTGCATATCTACCACACGCAGGAGAAGACATCATGGCGGCAACCATCACCCAATCAGAGGACGGCCAAGTGCTCGAGGTCGAGGTCACCGGCACCCTGACCCGGCAAGACTATGACGTCTTCGTGCCCGTCATTGAGACGCAGATGCAGCAGGGCAAAGTCAAACTGCTGGTCTCAATGCAGGATTTCACCGGCTGGGAACTTGGGGCTCTTTGGGCGGACATCACCTTCGACATCAAGCACTTCCGCGATATCGAGCGGCTCGCTTTGGTTGGCGACAAAAAGTGGGAGGAGGGCATGGCCTGGTTCTGCAAGCCGTTTACCACGGCGACAATCGCCTACTTCGACCAGAGCCAGATCGAAACCGCCCGCTCATGGATTCGGGGCGCCTAGCCGTTGTCGCATCTCCTCCGTCACACAAGGTGAGGGAAATCGCGTCCCCTGGGTGCTACCGACGCACACTCCCTCGGCTCGCGCCTCGGGCTTGGGTACGAAGCAACATCATGCGTTGGGACCACCCCACAAAAGCCCGAACCGCAAGGTGAGAGAAATCACGTCGCCTGTGTGCTAACGACGCACACTCCCTTGTATGTTGCCCCAGAGCGGCTCGACCCCCGAAACTTTATCTTCCATCCGTGGCAGCCGGCGTCGTTCGGCTCGCCTCGGCAAGGAGGCCGGCGATAGATCGATTTCCCTCAGGCCCTCACAGGCCGTAGCCGAGCCAGATCGTCGCCGGTCATGTCAGAAGAGCCCGAACAGCCGCCAGAACCGTCGCCGCCTCGGTGGCACGAGTTCGTATCTGCAAGGAAGGGGCTTTTTTATGTCTCATGGGTATGACATGTATGTGGGGATCGATGTTGCGAAGGAAAGCCTGGAGGTCTTTGGGTTAGCCCCTGACGCACCGGCGCACTTTCCGAACACGGCCGAAGGTCGTGCTGAACTTCTTTCGTTCCTGCCTGCGGCAGGAACGTGCCTCTGTGTCGTCGAGGCGACTGGAGGATATGAGCGAGATTTAGCCGCTGAGATGGCAGCCCTTGGCCAGCACATCTCGGTCGTCAATCCACGGCATGTTCGAGACTTTGCCAAAGCCATTGGATTCTTGGCAAAGACCGATCGAATTGACGCTGCGGTCATCGCCCGGTTCGCCGAGACGACCCAGCCGGTACCGCAGGGATTCTGCCAGCAGCAGGAGCAACTGCGGGAACTCATCATCAGACGGCGGCAACTCGTGGATCACCGGGTTGCCGAGAAAAACCGCTGCGAACGGGCCACCTCTACCCTCGTCCGCAACAGCGTCCGAAAGTTGATTGAGACGATCACCAAGGATCTTAAACGGATCGACAAGGCTATCATCAAGCTTGTCGAATCCAACGACGATTGGCGAGGCCGGTACGAGTGGCTCACAAGTGTGCCTGGCGTCGGGCCTCAGACTGCCGCCACGCTCATGGCAGAGCTCCCTGAACTTGGTCATCTGAACCGGCAACAGGTTGCCGCACTGGTGGGTGTAGCTCCGTTTAATCGTGACAGCGGCCAATTCCGTGGTCGCCGCACAATCTGGGGAGATAGGGCAACCGTGCGGAGTGGTCTCTACATGGCTGCCCTCAGTGCCAAAAAACACAATCCCGTGATCCGGGACTTTGCCGCCCGACTTCTCGCCAAGGGTAAGCCCCCAAAGGTCGTCCTGACGGCATGCATGCGGAAACTCCTCGTCATTCTCAATGCCATGCTCCGTAGTGAAGAAACGTGGGAACCTCGGCTTGCGACCCTGAGCCAGTAATCCTTCCCTCCCGGTTCTTCTTCGCCCCCTTTTGAAAGCGTGATCTGCACCATGCCCATCTTGAAAAACAACACAGCCGCTCGGCTCGCGCCTCGGGCTTGGGTACGAAGCAACATCATGCGTTGGGACCACCCCACAAAAGCCCGAACCGCAAGGTGAGGGAAAACGCGTCGCCTGTGTGCAACCGACGCACACTCCCTCGGCTCGCGCCTCGGGCTTCGGTGGGACATGGTTCCGCAACAGCCGAGGGTGTCGGCAGCGTTCTGCAAAAACACAACGTGCCAACTCATTGGCACTCCAAGACATACTCCATAACTGCAGCCAAATCTGCCTCCTCAAAAACAGATCGTTTGCTGCCTCCCTCGGTCCACCACCGTCTTCGGCTGCAGGTTGGCCCAGCCTTCTCTTTGAGCATTCTCGTTGCCCACGACTTGAACTGCGTCATGACAAGAGTCGCCGAAACGCCCGGTGCGGTGACGACAACATGAACGTGCTGCTCTCGGCATTGGCACGCGTGAAGAATCCAGGCCCGACGCTCACAGTGCGACGTTATCGCCCGCTCAACCACCACCCGTTGTGCCGATGAAAACGCGACCACGCTTTCAGCCAACGCATGTCCTGCCAGCCGTGCCCTCGCAGGCTGTGGGGGCCGAACGTTCCCGTGACTGTCAACCCACCCCCGCTCGTCTCCAGGCAACCATGAACCGTACGTTGTCCAGGTCAAGAAATAGGCAAGCGGTTCTCCGCCACGGTAGTTCGCATGACAGGCCATGATTCAACATAGTAACTGCCTTGCTTCCGAACTGCACGCTGAGGGAAATCGCGTTGCCTGTTGTGCTACCGACGCACACTCCCTCGGCTCGCGCCTCGGGCTTGGGTACGAAGCAACATCATACGTTGGGACCACCCCACAAAAGCCCGAACCGCACGCTGAGGGAATGCACTTCGCCTGTGTGCTACCATCGCACACCCCCTCGGCTTGCGCCTCGGGCTTCAGTGGAACCGCGCCCACAACACGGAAACGCCACGACAACCGCTGCCAGTGCGGCCCCCTCACTCGCCATCGGCGAGGGTTCGCTTGCCACGGAGCAGATGGTGATAGTGCTGTGCAAACCGGTGGGCCTCGTCCCGGACGTACTCCAGCAGCCGCAGCGAATAGGCATCACGGGACAGCCGCAGCGGCTCGGACCGGCCCGGCAGGAAGATCTCTTCTTCCCGCTTGGCCAGCGACAGCATGCAGGGGGGCGTGACGCCGAGGGAATCGACCGCGTCGAGGGCCGCTGACAGTTGCCCCTTGCCGCCGTCAATCAAAAAGATGTCGGGCAACTCGGCCCCTTCCCGCAACAGCCGGGCGAACCGCCGGGAGACCACCTCGTGGATGCTCTTGAAGTCGTCGATGCCAGCGACGGTCTTGATCCGATACCGCTTGTAGCCGGGCTTGAAGGGCAGCCCATCGATAAACTGGACGAGACTCGCCACCGTCTCATTCCCGGCGAGGTGGGCGATGTCAACGCCTTCGATCACCCGAGGCGGCCGCGGGAGGCCCAGGACCTTTTCAAGGCCCGCCAGCCCCTTCTTGGGGTCGACCAAAAACACCTCCGGCTGCACATGCTCCTCAAGTTCGCCCCGCTCATGGAGCCGCTCAAGCAGCCTGATCTCGTCTCGCAGACGAGCGGCCCTCTCAAACTCAAGGGCCACCGAGGCAGCCTGCATCTCTGAACGCATTTGCTCAAGCAGTTTCTTTTTGCCGCCTTCGAGGAATGTCTTCAGGCGATTGATGTCCTTGCGATATTCGGCCTTGGTGATCCGCAGGTTACAGGGGGCGGTGCACTGGTCGATTGAGGCAAGCAGGCAGGGCCGGAACCACCGCCACTGGGGATCGTTGGCATCGATGTCGAGGGAGCAGGTGCGAAACTTGAAGATCCGCTGCAGCACCACAATGGCCCCCCGCAGGCTGCCGGCGCTGGGAAAGGGCCCATAGAGCTTCACGCCCTTTTTTGCCGGCGCGCGGGTGAACTCCACCCGCGGGAAATCCTCGTGGGTCGTGATCTGCAGATAAGGAAAGGTCTTGTCGTCTTTCTGGAGCGAATTGAACCGCGGCTGCACATCCTTGATCAGCCGGCTTTCCAGCAGGAGGGCGTCGACCTCACTGTCGGCCTCGAGGTAATCGATGTCACGGATCTCCTGGACAAGATCCGCCGTGCGGCGGTCGAGGGCAGCAGCCTTGAGAAAGTAACTGCCAGCCCGGCTTCGCAGGTTCTTTGCTTTGCCGACATAGATCACCCGGCCGGCAGCATCCTTCATCAGGTAGACGCCGGGGGTCTGGGGAAACTCCCGCACCTTCCGGGCCGCCGCACTCCGCGTCCGGGCCTCCACGGCAGCATCCGTGTCGGCGGGCGTCGTTTCGGTATTATCTGCCGCAGCGTCTTCCATGCCAGATATTCTAGGCACTCAGTTCCGGGTCGCACGCTAGGCAAGGAAACACTGCCCCTAGAAAACCGACCGAGAGCTCGCTCACACACCCACCAGCTGCCGCAGGTCGCGTTCGAGGGCGTCGAGCCGCTGCGTCAGGCGTGCCTTCACGCTCGGTAGGTCAGCGCAGCTACAGGGGTCAGCGGCCGTGAACAGATAGAACTTGATCTTCGGCTCGGTTCCCGACGGTCGGGCCGCTACCGCGTTGGCAAGCGGGGAAAAGCCGGCGGCAGGGGCTGGTTCGGCCGGCAGCGTGTCATCCGCCAGATCAAAGATCACCAGGTCGCCCTTCTCGCCGGCAAAGGCCGTCGGTGAGCCGCCTGCCTCCGTCACCAGCAACTGCCCATAGTCACGCGTGCGGGCAACCGGCAGCCCGGCCAGTGTTGCTGGGGCTTGGGCCCGCAGGGTCGCCATGATCTCCCGCATGCGGTCCATGCCCGCTGCCCCCGGCAGCGTGATCGCCACCTGTCGCTCCAGATGGCAGCCATGGGTGCAGAAGAGTGCGTCGAGTTTTTCATGAAGGGTCTTGCCCGTCGCCTTCAGGCTGGCCGCCTGTTCCGACAGCAGCAATGCCGCCACGCTGGCGTCTTTGTCGCGAACATGGGTGCCGGCCAGATAGCCGTGCGACTCTTCACAGCCGAACACAAAGTGCTCGGGACCGATGTCGTCGATCGTTCGCCCAATCCACTTGAAGCCCACCTGCAGGCTGTCGATCACCCGCACCTGGTGGCCAGCGGCAATCCGACGAATCAGCCCGCTGGTCACCAGCGTGGTCACCACCGTGTCGGTCGGCTGGCTGGTGCCGTGTGCAGACCGGCTCGACAGCACCCAGTCAGCGAGCAGAGCCCCGAGTTGGTTGCCCGTAAAGGTCTGCCATTCACTGCCCGACGCTGCCGTCAGGGCCGCCGCAGCCCCCAGACGATCGCAGTCGGGGTCGCTGGCCAGCACGAGATCGTCGCCTTGGTCTTTCGCCTCAGCAATCGCGCCGGAAAGCACGGCGGGGTTCTCAGGGTTGGACACATGGCCCGGCACATTGGGAAAGTCGCCACTCGGTTCAGCCTGAGGGCCGTAGAGCCGCACCTGCTCAAACCCGGCCCCGGCCAACACCGGCATGACCGCCGTGGCCCCCACGCCGTGCAGTGGCGTGTAGAGCACGGACAGATCTCGCGAACCGGGCGAGGCCTGCTTCAGCACGGCCTGAATGAAGGCGGGATCAATGTCCTCCTCTACAAATACCACTCGACCGGCGGCCACCCCGTCGTCGAATGATTCCCGGCGGATCTCGTCGGCCTGCATCACCCGCTCGATGATGCCCTTGTCATGCGGGGGCAGCACCTGCACGCCACCGGCCCAATAGACCTTCACCGCATTGTCACTGGGTGGGTTGTGGCTGGCTGTCACCATGATGCCGCAGGTGCTGTTGGTGTGTCGCACCGCAAAGGAGAGTTCCGGCGTGCTGCGATAGCCCCGCAGGAAGAACACCTTGAAGCCGGCGGCCAGCAGCACCTCGGTGCAGAGGCGGGCGAAGTGCTCGGACCGGTGCCGGGTGTCGTAGGCGATCGTGCAGGTCGGGGCACTGCCGGCGGGCAGGCTGGCGGTGACATAGTCGGCCAGCCCCTGGGCGCTCTCCCCGATGGTGCGGTCGTTGATGGCGTTGGAGCCGACCGGATACATCCGGCCCCGGCGGCCCCCCGTCCCAAAGGGAATGACGGTCCAGTAGGCGTCGTCGAGTTCCTTCCAGACTGCCGGCTCACCAGCGGCCCGATCAATCAGGCGGGCCAGTGCCTCGGCAAACTCGGCATACCGCGGCTCCGAAAGCCAGGCCTGCATGGTTGTGGCTGAGTGGTCGGTGATCGTGCCGGCGTCCCGGGCGGCAGTGAGGGCGGCAAGGCGACTGGCGGTGGACGGCGAGGACGACATGGAGGGTCTCCGGAAAACGCGGGTGGGCAGGGAATTTCACTCGGTTTTATACTCCGAGGGTCAACACTGTGCCGACAGCAGGGAGGCTGTTTTTGATGATGACTGCCGATGCACCGACCTTCGCCACACCCGCAACGACAGAACCGCTGATTGTCAGCGTCTCGGGCCTGCGGGGTGTGGTTGGGGCAACCCTCAACGGCGATGTGGCTGCGGCCTATGCCCTCGCCTTCGCCGAGACACTTCCCCCCGGACCGATTGTGCTGGGGCGGGACGGCCGCGAATCGGGCCCCGCCCTCAAGCAGGCGATCGCTGCGGCCCTCTTGGCGGCCGGGCGGGACGTGCTTGACTGCGACGTGGCCTCCACGCCCACGATCGGCATTGTGGTGGCAACCGAGGGAGCGGCCGGCGGCATTCAGATTTCCGCCAGCCACAACCCTGCCCGCTACAACGGCCTCAAGCTGTTTTCTGCGGAAGGCCGCGTGCTGCCGGCCGCAGCCGGTGAGGCGGTGAAGCGACGCTTCGAGGCCCTTCGCCGCACGCCCCCCACTGCTGCGGCACCAGCCACCCCAGGGCAGCTTCGGGCCGTCGATGGCGTGGCCCCGCACCTTGAGCGGGTGCTCGCCATCGTGGATGCCGACGCCATTCGCCGAGTGAAGCCTCGGGTCTGGCTCGACTGTGGTCATGGGGCGGGCAGCCGGCTGGCCCAGCCGCTGCTGAAGGCTCTTGGCTGCGAACTGACACTAGTCGGCGTGCCGGCCGACGGGCAGTTTGAGCATGAGCCTGAACCGACAGCTGCCAACCTCGCCGACTGGCTGCCGCAGATCACTGCGGCTGGCGCCGACATCGGTTTTTTCCAAGACCCGGACGCCGACCGGCTGGCGATTGCCACCGGGGACGGCCGCTACCTGGGCGAAGAGCTGACGCTTGCCCTGGCGGTTGATGCCGTGTTGGCCAAGACACCGGGGCCGGTGGTGACAAACTGTTCGACCAGCGGCCTGTCTGCCCGGCTTGCCGAGCGGCATGGCGTGGCCTGCAGCCTGTCGG
>JBDQOY010000163.1:0-3952 GCA_040260935.1 Pirellulales bacterium | reverse complement strand
GGCTGCTGCCTTTGATTCGTCTGGTATCCGACGGGTCTTCGACCTGATCCGCAGCCTCCCCGACCCGATCAACCTGTCGATTGGCCAGCCCGATTTCCCCATGCCTGAAGCAGCCTGCCAGGCAGCCTGCGAAGCCACCCAGGCCGGCCGCAATGGCTACACGGCCACCCAGGGGCTGCCGGAACTGCGGGAGCGACTCGAGGCCGAGGTTCGCGTGGCCTGCGGCCAGCCTGAGCGGACCCTCTGTATCACCAGTGGCACCAGCGGTGCCTTGGTGCTGGCCCTGATGGCCCTGATCGACCCGGGCGACGAGGTGATCATCTTCGAGCCGGCCTTCGTGATGTACCGGCCCCTGGTCGAGTTCCTCGGAGGGCGGTGCGTCGTCATCGATACCGCACCGTCCTTCGCCATCGACCCGGAGCAGGTGGCGGCAGCGCTCAGCCCGCGAACCAAGGCGATTCTGTTCAATAGCCCGAACAATCCGACCGGAATGGTAGTTCCGGCCGACACGGTGCGGGCCCTCGCTGAACTGGCCGACCGCCGGGGTGTGACCCTGATCAGCGATGAACTCTATCGCTGTTACTGCTACGACAGCCCGTTTGCCTCGGCCGCCGACTTTAGCAGCACCGCCGTCGTGCTCGATGGCTTCTCCAAATCGCATGCCATGACCGGCTGGCGAGTCGGCTGGCTGCACGGCCCCCGTGAGATTGTTGAGGCCTGCACGACACTCCAGCAGTACACCTTTGTCTGTGCCCCGCAGGTCGGCCAGTGGGCGGCACTCGCGGCTCTCGACTGCGACATGTCGCAGCCGCTGACTGAGTGCCAGCGGAAACGCGACAAACTCATCGCCGGGCTGGCCGGCCACTATCGCTTCGTCGAACCTGGCGGGGCCTTCTACCTGTACCCGGAGGCTCCGGGTGGATCGGGCAAGGCGTTCGCAGAACGGGCAGTCAGGGAAGAGCAGTTGCTCGTCGTCCCCGGCACCGTCTTCGGCACCGCCGACACCCACTTCCGGCTCTCCTACACCGTGTCTGATGCGATGCTCGACCGCGGCATTGACGCCCTCATCCGGCTGGCAACCTGAGCTCCTCCGTCTGAGTGGCCTGCGTCACCACGGTGCCGGCACACGCCACCTCGGCCCTCAGGCACTCTTCGGGCGGGCTTCCCGCAGCGGCAGGACCGGCTGCTTGTCTTCAACGTGGGCGGCCTCGATGAGGTACGAGCTTCCGGCATTCTCCGGCAGATCAAACATGACATCAAGCATGACATCTTCCATGATTGACCGCAGCCCGCGGGCCCCCGTCTCCTTCCGCAGCGCCCGCTTGGCAATCGCCAGCAGGGCTTCGTCGGTGAAGTCAAGCTTGCAGTTCTCCATCTCGAAGAGCTTTTGATACTGCTTGACCAAGGCGTTGCGGGGCTCAAGCAAGACCCGCACCAAGGCTTCGGCGTTGAGCGGCTGGAGGGATGAAAGCACCGGCAACCGTCCGAGCAACTCGGGGATCAGCCCAAACTCGAGAATGTCGTCTGAGTCGACCTGCGGCAGCAGTTCCGCCAGATCGGCGTCCCCGTTGAACCCGCTGGGATGCCCAAACCCAATCGTGCGTTTGCCGAGCCGCCGGCCGATGATCTTGTCCATTCCGACAAACGTGCCACCGCAGATGAACAGGATGTTCGACGTGTCAATCTGGATGTACTGCTGCTCGGGATGCTTGCGGCCCCCTTGCGGCGGCACATTGGCAACCGTGCCCTCAAGCATCTTCAGCAGCGCCTGCTGGACGCCCTCACCGGAGACGTCCCTAGTAATCGAGACGTTCTGGCTGGTCTTGCCGATCTTGTCGATCTCATCGATGTAGAGCACACCCCTCTGGGCCGCCTCAACATCAAAGTCAGCGGCGCTGAGCAGTTTCAGCAGCAGGTTTTCGACGTCCTCGCCCACATAGCCAGCTTCGGTCAGCGTGGTGGCATCTCCGATGGCAAAGGGAACGTCCAGGATCTTGGCGAGGGTCTTCGCCAGCAGGGTCTTGCCACAACCGGTTGGCCCAAGCAGCAGGATGTTTGATTTCTCAACATCAACATCACTTCCTTCGGCACCGATCATCAACCGCTTGTAATGACTGTGCACGGCAACCGACAGCACCCGCTTGGCGTGGTGCTGCCCGATCACGTATTGGTCAAGGTGCGAAACAATCTCCCGAGGTGAGGGGATCGAGGTGAACAGTTCCTTCGTCGTGCCCCGCCGCCGCTTTTCCTGATCGAGAATTGATTGACAGAGTTCGATGCACTCGCCACAGATGTAGACGTCGCCCGGACCTTCGACGAGTGGCCCAACATCACGGTAACTCTTTCGGCAGAACGAGCAAAAGGCGTTCTTCTTCGTCGTTCCGCCAGCACCACGGCGTCCGATTCCACTGGCGTCTTTTCCGGTTGGCATCGATTCAGTTCCTCCTGTCCTCTGATATCTCACCCTCCGCAGGGGCGGGGGACGGCTCGCTGGCTGTCGGGGTGGCAGACCGCACCGACGGGTTGACGAGTGTTTTTATTCTTCGGTATTCGTCCTCGTTCAGCACACCTCGATCCCGGAGATTTTTGTATTGCGCCAAATCCTCCTCCCACGTTCCGTCGCAATCGCCACGACCGGCCCCTGACCCGCGAATCGTTTCACGGGTTGCAACGATCAGGGCGATCCCTCCGGCAACAAGCGCAACCAACAACAACGCACTGATCACGAACGATGTCAACGGTCTGCCCTCGCCACCTGAATCACCCAGAACCACCGGCTGCCGCCGCACCCCCTCGGAGCCGGCCGACCTATCGCCGTCATCCCAGTATCGCCACATCCCCCCCAGCCTGCCCAGCCCGGCGGGATGTAGGCCTGAACCGCCTCGGCCCGTTTTAGCGAAAAAGCACGATTTTCGGAATGAATTGGTCGATACCGATGAGGAGGACACGCTACCGCCGTTTCGGGAAGGATTCATGGCTCGCACCGACCACCATCGCTTGCATCACCGGTTCGCGATCCTGGGGTGCCTCCTGGCGGTCGCTGCCGGAGGAGTCACCTCACGTGCCGCCGGCAGTGAGGCCGACCTCCCGACTCTGGTTCGAACGTCGCAGCGGGTGTTTTCCATTCCCTTTCGACTTCCCGAACCGACTTCCACCGATGCCGCCGCCGAGCGAGTCGAACTGAGTGCCTCTCAAGACTTCGGCCTCTCCTGGCAGGTCGTGGGCACTGCCACGCCACAGGAATCATCGATTCCGTACCGAGCCGGCGCCGACGGCGAGTACTGGTTTCGCATCCGTTCGATCGACAAGGAAAACCGCATTCGCGGCAGCGAGGGCCCCGATGTCCGCGTGCTGGTCGATGCCGCCCCGCCCCGATTGGCCGGCCGCGTCTGGAAGGGGACCGACGGCGAGATCATCTGCCGGTACGCTGCCGCCGACGACTCCATCAACCTGGATGCGGTCCGATTTGAATACCGCCAGGGCTCATCCGCCTGGAAACCGATCGCTGCCGAACCAATTCTTTCGCGACAGTCTCCCGCTCATCTGATTGGCGAAGAAATCTGGTGGGCAGGCCAGGAAGTGACCGACCTGACTGCTCGGATCACGGTTGCTGACACGGCGGGCCACTCCACAACGCGACAGTTTTCCCTGCTGCCTTCCGATCCGGGACTCTCGCAGGCCGAACTGGCCCGGGAAATCGCGGCGCCGGCATTACCGGACGAGCCGTCTGGCGCTGTCTCAAGCCGTGACCCCCGGGGCCGATCGACCAGTTCTGTCATGGTCACCGCCGCCGCCAGCAGACCACACCCACGTGCAGTCGCCGGCACCACGTGGCAGGCCGACACCACCACACCGTGGACGACCAGCGATCCGACGGCGACGTCGTCACTCAGCCTGCCTGCCCCTGCGGAGCAAACCGCAGCGTCCCCGAACCACCAGACCAGCCCCATGC
>JBDQOY010000162.1:0-8058 GCA_040260935.1 Pirellulales bacterium | reverse complement strand
CCCCGCACCTTGAGCGTGTGCTCAACATCGTGGATGCCGACGCCATTCGCCGAGTGAAGCCTCGGGTCTGGCTCGACTGTGGTCATGGGGCGGGCAGCCGGCTGGCCCAGCCGCTGCTGGAGGCCCTTGGCTGCGAACTGACACTAGTCGGCGTGCCGGCCGACGGCCAGTTTGAGCATGAGCCTGAACCGACGGCTGCTAACCTTGCCGACTGGCTGCCGCAGATCGCTGCAGCGGCCGCTGACATCGGTTTTTTCCAAGACCCTGACGCCGACCGGCTGGCGATTGCCACCGGGGACGGCCGCTACCTGGGCGAAGAGCTGACGCTTGCCCTGGCGGTTGATGCCGTGTTGGCCAAAACACCGGGGCCGGTGGTGACAAACTGTTCGACCAGCGGCCTATCTGCTCGGCTCGCCGAGCGGCACGGTGTGGCCTGCAGCCTGTCGGCGGTGGGTGAGGCGAACGTGGTGGACGAGATGCTGCGGCGGCAGGCGGTGCTTGGCGGCGAGGGCAATGGCGGGGTCATCGACCCCCGGGTTGGTCTCGTGCGGGACTCGTTCGTGGCGATGGCCCTGGTGCTGGAGCGGATGGCGACCGGCGGAAGCCTGACACCGGTGGACGCGTTGGTCGCAGCCTTCCCCGAACTGGCGATCACCAAGCAGAAGGTCACGCTGCCGGCTGGCTGGACTTCAGCCGATGTGCAGGCAGCGTTTGAGCGTGTCGCGACGGCGTTCCCTGAGGCTGCCAGCAGCCGCATGGATGGCATTCGCATCGACTGGCCCGAGGGCTGGCTGTTGGTGCGGGCGAGCAACACCGAACCGATTGTGCGAATCGTTGCCGAAGCCACCGATCAGGCTCAGGCCGACACCGCCGTTGAGCAGGCCCAGGCCGCGTGGCTGGAGGCGTAGCCACGCCACCAACCCGTGCTCCCACCCAAGCCCGAGGCGCGAGCCGAGGGGATGTGCGGCGGTAGCATACAGACAGCGCGATTTCCCTCAGCTTGCGCTTCGGGCTTTTGTGGAGTGATGCCCACTCGTGCTCCCACCCAAGCCCGAGGCGCAAGCCGAGGGAATGTGCTTGGCGAGCACGTACAACCAGGCGGTGCCGAACCGCGACAGCCACACGCGGTGGCCAGCAAGCACCACGCATGCCCTGCTAGGCCGCCTCACCCGTTCGCCGGAGTGGCTGCGGCCACGCTGCGACGGCTGCATCTGGCTGCCAGGCAACGGCCGGGCTGTGGCGACTGAGGTCAAGCGGCTCGACCCGACCCGCGTCACCCATCACAGCCAGGCCGCGCGGGCTGGCGGGCCGCAGTGCCGGCACAGCAGGCTGGACGAGTTTGACGTCGACAGTTTCCCCGCTCACCAAGCCAACATCGCTGGTGACAGCGAGTGGTCGCCCCAGGCAGCGGCTGGCAACAGCTTCGCCCCACGCGGCAGCCTGCACCGCCTCAGTGGGGTGCCCCAGCAGCAGGCCCGCTGGCTCAGCGAACTCGTCCGGGGCAGGTGATCTGCCAGCCGTTCCACAGAGATCAGCAAGCAGGGACGCCGCGTGCCCCTCGTCACACGGGGCTTCCAGCGCACCGGCAAACCGGCCCACAAAATCAAACTGGCAGGGCACCTGCACCTGGCTGCAGACCGCCTCACGGTGCCAGGCCTTCACTGCCTTTTTCCACTGCTTGGCCAAACGCGTCGCCCGATCCTGGCTGCCACCGGCTGCCTGCGGCAAGAACCGCTGCCAGAACAGGTCAGGGACTTCCAGCGGATGACTCTCCGCCAGCAGTCGCAGGCCGTCTGCCGTCACACCAGCGACCCGCGTGGCCCCATCCAAGACTACCGCAGCGAAGCGGGCCAGCAGGCCAACCGTGAGCAACTGCGAAAAGCTGGGGGTGTCGGCCTGGTCGCGTTGGCTGTGGTGCAGGGGCCCGAACCGCTGGCCGTGCTCGATCTGCCAGCCGTATCCCTGCCACTGTTCGGCCCAGTGCACCTGCTGCCAGTCCGGCGTCGCCGCCTCCAGAAACCCGTCGCGATCACCTGCCAGCAGCGTGATGCTGACCGGCACCTTGACCGGCTGCCGCAGGTGGGGTCGGCCCTGGGTCGTCGCGGCGGGCACCATCAGGCCATCGGCCAGCAGCTGCCGGGCCTGCCGCAGCAGGGGGGCGGCCCGTCGCACGGCGGCGGCGGCAACCTGCCGGCGAATGGCAGCCACGCGGGTGGAGCGATTCCAGGGCCGCAGGTCCCTGGCAATCCACTGCTGGCTACTGAGCAGGTCACAGGTGTCACCGGCAAAGACGATATCAAGGCGATCGATCGGCGCGTAGCAACCGTCGTGGCGAAAGCCGGCCCGCAGGGCGGCTCGCTGCACTGCAGCCCAGGTGCGGTCGACCAACCCTCTCAGTGGCCGTCGCCACAGGGAGCCGTCTGTGATATTCCAGTTCGCGGTGACCACCAGCATGCCGGCTTCTCCAGCGTGACCCACCGTGGGTCGCTCTGGGAAAGTTCGGCAAAGAAAACCGGCTGGCGTGAGCGAGGTACAGAGCAGGTGAGCCTGTGGCGGTCGCACCGGCTGTGCCGTAGGCCCATCACGCCAATGCCAACGCTAGTCAATGACTGGCAGGCTGCCGTTGGCTCGGCCGGCGAGGGCACGGTGCACGGCGGGGTCGATATCAAACCCAAAGGTTTCGACTCGGCCGTCACCGAAGGCCATGTTGAAGCCACGCGGGTGGGCACTGCCGTAGGAATTGTTGTGATACTCCCCGGCCGTGTCAGACTTCGGTGGTTCACTCCCCCAGCGGATGTTGCTGCTTGAATAGCCTGAATAGAGCACGCCGGCGTCACCCGGGTCTTGACCCGTCTGGTAGTGATCGGCGGCAACGTACTTTTCCCCAAGCAGGTAGACGTTCCCCATACCGTCGAGCACCTTGGCCGAGGCGATCCGGCCCATCCGGGTGATAACGCCATCCTGCAGATCGGGAATGCCCGAGTCAGCCAGTTCGAGCCGCTCGATCGTGCTGCTGGAGTGCCAGAGATCGCCGTCGGCGACCGTACCGGGCGTGTAAATGCTGCTATCGATGGGGTTCGTGCAGGAGGGCTTGTTTGGGCACCCACCTACCCTGTCGAGATCATGATGCAGGTGACCTGCATGGCCATGGTTACTCGTAAACGCATCCCACGAAATAACGATCTCCGTACATTTGTCAGGGTCATTCCCTGGCATATGACCAATCAGGACTTTATGGGGGCTATCGACGTGGCCATACTTCCGTACGACTTTAGGTGAGAAGCAGACGCCATACGACCCACCATTCGCGGCATAGTCGGTGCGGGTAGCTTCCGGCAGCGACACCTGCAGGTTCACCGCAGTCCGAAAATAGGCGTTTCCACCACCGCTTCCACCGCCGCTTCCACCGCCTGAACTCAGGCCAGCGAACATCACATTCGTACCACTTGAGGTTCCCGCCACGCTACCACTTGTGCTGCTCTGCAGTGCCGTCATGTCGATTGGCAACGGATTGACATGCCGACGTGACGGACAGTTGAACATCGGCACATTCGCGACCGCAAGTGCCTGATAGGCAGCCTCAGCAGTCGTGGAGGTGACACCATCCACTGAGCCGTGGAGCCCCACCTCCTCAATGTACGGCAGGATGTTGTAGGTCCAGCCGCCGGGCTGCCGGCCATCGGCGGTACGTTCTGCCACGCCCAGCCAGAGCGGACTCCAGCCACCGGTGAGGATGTAGCCTGTCTTCGACTCATGCTGCAGAATCCCCAGGCTCATCTGCCGGAGGTGGTTCTTGCACGAACTGTTGCGGGACGCCTCGCGCATCGCCTGAATCGCGGGCAAGGCAATTGCCATCAGCACCGAAATGATGGCGATGCCGACGATCAGTTCGATGAGCGAAAACGCCTTCCGGACCGTGCCACGCTGACGGTGGGTGCTTGCTGAAGTCGAAACGGGATAGCGTGTGAAGCGGGTCATCATTCCACCTGCCTTTCTGCAGTCGGGCGTCTTTGCCTCCGCCCGTCCTTTCAATCTGTGCAAACCGCGCGCCAATGCCATCCGTTAGCTCAAATTGATTCCAGTCGTGATTTTCCGGGCACAATCCAAGGCCAACGAACCCTGCCGCTGCGGCAAAATGCCTCACACGGGCAGTTTGCGACGGCAATAGTTCTGCTGGGTGGGCCGGGGGTTGTCCTGCTCCTGTCTTGCCGGCCAGTGCATTATTCGCACCGCCTCAGCCCAGGACAGTTTCATGGGTAGTTACAACGTAGCCCGGAGAATATGCCGGCAGGACACCTGGGGCCGGTTCCACTCATTGAGCCATGTGGCATTGCGGTACCACATGCCCACCCAAGCCCGAGGCACAAGCCGAGGGAATGTGCGACGTTTTCACCCAAGCCGCGCCGCATTCCCTCAGCGTGCGCTTCGGGCTTTTGTGACAGACTCTCGTACACGCTTAGCCCACCACGCCTAAAAAGCTCCGAGCACTTCGCCCTCAAAACGGGGTGCCTTCGCCGCAAGGTTTTTATGAACCTCTGGGTCAATGTCATAGCTCATCGACCGGACGGAACCGTCACCAAAGGCAGCGTTCCAGACCTCGGCATGGGCGCTGCCGAATGCATTCAACCGCTCCTCGCCGTCTGCATCCGATTGTGGCTCTTCATTAGCCCAACGAACGTTACTCGCTGAGTAGCCGGCATAGAGGATCGAATTATCTCCCCGATCAACACCACCGTCATACCCATCCGACCGAACATATTTTTCGGCGACCAAGTACACGTTGGAAAGCCCATCCAAAACAGCTCCAGCCTGCACCTTTCCCATGCGGTCAACCATTCCGTCTTGTAGATCGGGAACTCCCGACTCGCCCAACTGACTGATTCGCTGATTTTTGGACCACCGCCTTTTTGTATCACCGTCATTGAGATCTGTGGGAGCGTACAGGATTGCATCCATGAACTCGGTACACGGCCCGCTCGTGTCACAGCGGCCAATCGTGTCATGTGGGTGGTTCGCATGGCCACTTAATGCGGAGACATTTATCAGGATTTCATTGCAGTTACTGGGGTTGCCCGGTGGCCTGTGCGCAAGCCGCACTTTGCCACTGCCGCCCGTGCCGACCAAGGCGATGAACTTTTTGATTGGCATTTCAATACAGGCACCCATCGACCCACCGCTGGCAGCGTAATCGCAGCGGGTGGCCTGGGTAATTGTGACCGTCGCGTCATTGCCTCCAAACGATGTTCGGAAACGCACGCCGGCCTCTTCGTTATCGACACCAGCAAGTGCCCCTCCGCCACGCCGTGGCCGTGACGGGCAAACAAACGAAGCGACAGGTGCTTCGCATAATTGTTCATACGCCGTCTGAGCATCCGCTGCGGAAAGCACTCCGTCCTGTAGAGCTGTCTCTTCAATAAATGGCAAGACGGTGAACGTCCACCCACCTGGCTGGCTTGAGTCGCTCGCTCGATCCGGAGTCCCAAGCCAATTTTCACTCCACCCGCCCGTGGGGAAGTACCGGTGCTGCGACTCGTGCTGAATCATGCCCTTGGCAAGTTGAGCAAGATGGTTCTTGCAGGCGGTGCGCCGGGCCCCCTCTCGGGCTGATTGCAGCGCAGAGAGCAGCATGCTGAAGAGCACGCTGACCACTCCGATGACGACAATCATTTCGAGCAGCGTAAAGCCGCTGCGGCGGGGCCGTTGTAGCGTCATCCATTGACTCATCCATGCGTCTCCACATTTGGCCGGGCAGCTCGCACCCAGCATGCACAAACTTAGTTTACCCTACCACTCTACGAATGACTCAGAAGCCGAATTCGTCTGAAAAGAACCCCGTACAACGCGGTGGAAACGCAGCCAACGCCAGCGTCGGCCCTCTGGACACCGACGTGCCGTCAAAATGCCTGCAGCACCTCACCTGCGTACCGCGGTGCCCTGGCAGCAAGATTTTTGTGCGTATCGAGGTCGATCTCCAGTGAGATGAACCGGACAGATCCATCTCCAAGGGCCATGTTAAAAGCCCCTGGGTGAGACGAGCCAAAAATATTCGGGTGATCTTCGCCGGTGTCTTGCAGAGGTTTCTCACTGGCCCAGCGGATGCTGCTGCTGGAGAACCCGACCATCATCGGCTTGGCGTCGCCAGGGTCCGTGCCTGTGTCATATTTTGTGTCGTTGATGTACTTCTCGCCAACCAGATAGACGTTCGAGAGCCCGTCCAGGACGTTGCCCGCCGTCACCTGGCTCATGCGGCACCCCATGCCGTTCCCGAGGGAGGGTACACCGTAATCGGTAGCGAAGGTTGTGCCTGCCACAGTTTGAAATGTCTGACTTGCCCACGTTTCGCCCTGACTCATCGTCGTCGGAGACTGCGCCACCGCATCGACCCCAGTGTCTTTTGCGGTACAAGGCCCAAGAGCGGCGCCGTTGTACGCACCCCCACGAACCAGAGCGGTTACTGCAACTGTTGACCCGCCTCCTCCGACACAGATTGGAACACTGCTGGAGTGGAGTGCCACTGGCAATGCCGCGGCATAGTCGTTTCCATCACCGCCCCAGGTCACCGTACCGCCGTTGAGGCAATAATCTGTCCGAGCCGCTGATGAAATCGTTACGTTGCCAGCTTGCGTTTTGAAGGACGTCGCGGCGATGGGCTGCGGCGTCGGCGGCCGCCCCCGGGCGGGACACGTGAAAATCAAACCCGTCGCTTCACACAGCTTCCCATAGTCCGTTGCACTGGCAGAAGCCGCCACTGAGTTGTAGAGGTTTTTTTGTTCGAGGAACGGGAGGATCGCATAGATCCACCCGCCGGACTGAGCCCTGCCGGTGGGACCAGCGGAGCCGATCCAGTCTTTCCCCCAGCCACCTGAGGGAAAGTGCCGATGTTGAGTCTCGTACTGAATGATGCCTTTAGCGATCTGCCCCAGTTGACTGGAGCAGTACGTTCGCCGCGACGACTCCCGCGCCGACTGCACAGCAGGAATCGACAGCCCCGCAACAATGCCAATAATGGCAATGACGACTAGGAGTTCGATGATGGTAAAGGCTTTTCTAGACAAGAATTGGACTCCTCGGGGAGGTTTTGAGAGCACGGATCAACAGCCAAAAGAAGATGACTTGTCGCTTCCCTTCGGCTGTGCAACTTGCTGCCACAGTCCCCTGACTAAACTTTTTCAAACAAGCCTGCCAAGTATCACACGCAAGTGCCCTGGCAATGCCACCACATTTACTAGTCGATACCAGACGTGAGGGCGTGCGTATAAGTGGTCGTTCCAAAGACCGATTCGTCTAAAAATGCCGTATGCCCGTCGCAATAAACAACCTGTGCCCCGCCAAAGTGGCTTGATGATGGATAGTCATTAATTCCGATTGCTGGCACCGAGTCGGTTGTGAAAGAAGCGTGCAGAACGCCTGTCCCTGCTGTGTTCGACGCCAACACAGTCTTATCCCAATTCAGTAGAACGCCACCGCTTTTTTCCCCAACCAAGAGCGTATTCGCGGTCCCGCCGCCATTTGATACGGTATCAAGGTTAATCGTTTGCTTCGGATACCCAGTGATGCTTCCACCCGTGGCAACAAGTCCAATCGCATCAAACATAACGCCCTGACTGGCATTCTGAGTACCGTTTCCACCATTTCCAGCGTACGCGAGATAGGGCTCACTAGGATCGCCTTCCGCTGCTGACGGGCAATGATAAAAGGCAAGGGAAGGCGTTTGATTTCCGCCGGTTTTCCACGACTGATAGACATCCTTCCGCTCCATCTCAGGCAGAATTGCCATCGCCCAGTTGGCATCGACCATCGGCAGGCCGATCCGGTAGCCCGGAATTGCTGACTTGCGTCCCTCATAGTTGATGATCGCGTAGCCAATCTGCTTGAGGTTGTTCTCACACGCACTACGGCGGCCGGCTTCACGGGCGCTTTGCACGGCAGGCAGAAGCAGCCCCATGAGAATGCCGATCACCGCGATGACGACGAGCAGTTCGACGAGCGTGAACCCGACTCGCTGATTTGGACGTTGCTGATGTTTCATGTGCATACCCTTTTGCCGAAGTTGAGTGT
>JBDQOY010000161.1:0-5194 GCA_040260935.1 Pirellulales bacterium | reverse complement strand
GATCAAACTCATCGACAACGCCACCGAGCGGTTGCTTGCCTTTTGTTCAATTACGATCGACGGCTGGTTTGTCATCCGTGATCTGAAATTGATCGGTGGCACCAGCGGCCCCTTTGTCGCCATGCCCAGCCGCAAGCTCTGCGGCCACTGTCGGAAGTGCGGCTGCAAAAATCCCCTCAAGGCTTCATTCTGCAATCAATGCGGCGAAAAACTCCGTGACAAAAACCTACCGCGGGATGGCGACGGCCGCGTCCGGCTCTATGCCGATATTGCCCACCCGATCAATGCGAGTTGTCGTGAGATGATCCAGCAGCGGGTCATGACCGAGTATGACGCCGAACTGGTGCGGGCACAGGAACCGGGCTACACCTCCCGGTACGAGGGACTCGGTGACGAGTAGCAACCTGTTGCGTCGCAAGACTAGGCCCGGACAAGGGCATGGAAGGCGTCGGTCAGCCTGCGGGTGATTGGTCCGGGGCTGCCGTGGCCGATCTTCCGGCCGTCGATCTCAACCACGGGAATGACTTCGGCAGCGGTGCCAGTTAGGAAGCACTCGTTTGCAGTGTAGAGATCGTGCCGCGTCAGTGTTGCCTCACGGCAGTCAATGCCGTCTGCGCCGGCCAGTTCCATGACGGCGTTGCGGGTAATGCCCTCGAGGATGCCGGCGTCTGGTGGAGGCGTCAGCAGACGACCGGATCGGACCACGAAAATATTATCGCCGGTGCATTCTGCCACCTCACCCTTGTGGTTGAGCATCAGGGCTTCCACGCAGCCGGCCTGTAGCCCCTCAAGTTTGGCCATGATGTTGTTGAGGTAGTTCAGCGACTTGATCCGCGGCGAGAGGGCTGCCGACTGAATCCGCTGGGTGGCAGCGGTGACAATGCGGAGCCCTTGCTCATAGAACTCTCGGGGGTAGAGGCTGATCGTGTCGGCAATGATGATCACTTGCGGGTTGCTGCAGCGATTCGGGTCAAGGCCGAGCGTGCCGGCGCCTCGCGTGACAATCAGGCGGATGTAGCCATCCGTCAGGCTGTTGGCAGCCAGCGTGTCGATGACAGCCTGCGCCATGGCCTCTTTGGTGAGTGGGATTTCGAGGCAGATTGCCCGGGCGCTGTCCCAGAGCCGGTCGAGGTGGGCATCAAGCCGGAAGACGTGGCCGGAATAACTTCGTAGCCCCTCAAAGACACCATCGCCGTAGAGAAGGCCATGGTCGAAGACACTCACTCGGGCCTCTTCCTCGGGGACGAGCCGGTCGTTCATGAAGATGGTGCGGGCCATGGGGCAGATGTCCTACGAGCGGTGCGGGCGTGATGGAGCGGGTGGAATGGTCGAGTGGGGTCTCAGGCGGCCGAGCCGGCTGGGTTAGTCGCCACCGTCTCAACCTTGCCGGCGGTGAGCCGCACGATGCTGCGGGCCTGACTGGCAATATCGGCATCATGCGTGACGAGCACTATAGAAAGCCCTTTCTCACGGTTCAACTCAGAGAGGGCGTCGATGATGCCGGCGCCACTTTCCTCGTCGAGGTTGCCGGTGGGTTCGTCGGCCAGAAGCACCCGGGGATGGGTGATCAGGGCCCGGGCGATCGCCACGCGTTGCATCTCACCCCCTGACAGCTGGCGGGGGCGGTGCTGGAGCCGTCCGCTCAGGCCAAACCGGTCAAGCAGTTCTTCGGCTTCCCGCCGGGCTGCCCGCCGCCGACGGAACCAGTCCGAGAAGCCATGTCGAATCAGCAACGGAGTGAGCACATTTTCCAGGGCGGTCAACTCGGGCAGCAGGTGATAGGCCTGGAAGACCATGCCGATGGCAGTGTTGCGAAGTCGATCCCGCTCGCGGGCCGGTAGGCTGTCGATCCGCTGGCCGTCCAGCCAGACCTCTCCGGCATCGGGGGCGTCGAGGAGGCCCATCAGGTGCAAGAGCGTGCTCTTGCCTGAGCCACTTTGGCCGACCACCGCTACGAACCCGCCCGGGTCGAGCCGAAAGTCAACGCCTCGCAGGACCTCCAGCATGGTGCTGCCAGAGCGATACCGCTTGCGGATCTGCCGGGTCTCAAGCATGGCCGGGTTCAGTGGGCTGCCGGATGCGTTACTCATGCCGCAGGGCCTCCACCGCATGAAGCCGGGCTGCCCGTACCGCCGGGAGCACACTCGATCCGATTGCAATCGCCACGGCACCGACGATGATCCAGCTGATGGTCACCGGGTCAACGATCGTCGGAATCTGGAAAAAGTAGTAGATCGATGGATCAAAGACCCGGGCTCCGGTGCACCATTCAACAGCCTGACGGATCTGGTTGATGTTCCAGGTGATGCCCAGGCCGAGGGCCAGTCCCGCGCCGGCACCCACCAACCCGAGGAACAGGCCATAGCCCAGAAAGATGCCAGCGATTCCTGTGGAGGTGGCTCCGAGTGCCTTGAGGATGCCGATGTCGCGGGTCTTCTCCACAACGATCATGAAGAAGATTGCAAGAATACCGAAGCCGGCCACGGCGATGATCAGAAACAGCAAGATGTTGAGTACCGCCATCTCCATGTCGACTGCCGAGAGCAGCGGTCCCTGCTTGTCCCGCCAACTGGCGATGGCATAGAGATCAGCCGGGAAGAACTTTCGGAGTTGATCGCGGACGGCGGCCAGATCAGCCCCCGGCTTGAGTTTGATCTGGATTGAGTTGACGCTCGGAATGCCGGTCTGCGGATCAATCATGCCCCGCATCCGTTGGAGGGCATCGATCGGCACAAAGACAAAATTCGAGTCGTACTCACTCATCTTGCTTTCGTAGAAGTCAACGATCGTGAAGGTGTCGCTGACGGCCTTGGGCGGAGTGCCGGCGGTTGGGAAGGTGATCTTCACGTCATCCCCCGGCAGCGTGAGGAATTGATCGATTCCGTCCCGGGTCCGAAAACTGGCCAGCCCGATGCCCGGCACAATGCCGGTGAACTGCTCCTTCGCCGGATCCATCACATGCCCCTGTTCGGGCCGGGCCGTCTGGAATGGATTCTGCCGAGGCGTGGCGACCGGGGCATCACCGGCGACAGCCGGTTCAGTCGGAGGTGGTGGCGACGCATCCTGCGGCGGCGTGGTTGCTGCCAGCACGGCATCGACCTGTTGGTTGACTGATCGGCTGGGGCCGGCATCGGCCTGGGCTGCCTGCTGCTCTTTCCAGAGTCGCTCCCGCTCAACCCGCATCCGTCGATGCGGCCAGCCCGCATGCTCAAGCACCGGTCGCGTCGGCTGGTCAGTCGGGCTTTGGCTGTCGGTCGTGTCGTAGCCCCCCTCCCGCAGGCCGAACGACAACTGCTCGCGATTGGCCGGGTGCTGGAGGTACTGGCCAAAGTCGCTCACGCGGGCATGGGTGGCCGGATCGATGCCGATGAACATCACCTGCCGAGTGACCCACTGGCCGCGGACCTGAAAGCTGAGCATCGCCGGCACGGCCACCGTCGGGGTCATGCCGTCGATCTGGTCACCGACGGCTCGCTCAATCTCCTCCATGTGCCAGACCGGGTCCTGAAAGCCCGACAGCGAGTGGCTCTCAAAGACGAGGTCGGAAAGGATGCCATGAATCCGCGTCTGCATCTCGTTGGAGAAGCCTGCCATCACGGCATTGACGACGATCATCGTCGCTACACCGAGCGTCACGCTGATGACACTGGCTAGGGCGATCCAACGGGTGCGGAGATACCGCCAGCAGAGGAGGAGTTTGTACATGGCGGTGGGGCGTCAGCCGCCACTGTGGGGGCGATGGATCGGGAACAGGATGACGTCGCGGATGGAACTGGCCTGCGTCAGGAACATCACCAGCCGGTCGATGCCGATCCCGAGGCCACCGGCAGGAGGCATGCCATGCCGGAGGGCACGGATGAAGTCGGTGTCCATCCGAGCCATTGACTCATCATCAGCCAGGCCGGCCAGTTGCGTCCGGAAAAGTTCTTCTTGCAGGTCGGGGTCATTCAGCTCGGTATAGGCGTTGGCCAGTTCCATGCCAGCCACGTAGAGTTCGAACCGCTCGGCAATCTTCGGCAGATCAGCTTTCCGCTTGGTCAGCGGGCAGACCGAGGCGGGATAGTCGATCACAAAGATTGGCCCGGCCAGGGTCTTTTCGACCGTCGCTTCAAACAGGTCGCTCTTGATCACGTCGGGATGCCGGCCGGTGGTTTCAATCGCGTGCTGAGCAGCGGCAGCGGCGACACTGGCCGGATCGGCAGGGTCGCAGCCGGTCACCTCGGCAAGCAGGTCGTCATAGCGTTTCCGGGGGAAGGGGGGCTTCAGGCTCACCTCGTGTCCCATCCACGAAAACGTCTCTGGGGTTCCGGCTGCCTCGGCTGCCGCCACCAGAATTGTCTCGGTCAGGTCCATCATGGTCTCGTAGTCGCCGAAGGCCTCGTAGGCTTCCAGCATGGTGAACTCGGGGTTATGCCGCGGGCTGATGCCTTCGTTGCGATAGACCCGACCGAGTTCAAAGACCCGCTCCATGCCACCGACCAAGAGTCGCTTGAGGTGCAACTCGAGGGCAATCCGCAGCACCAGCGGAATGTCGAGGGCGTTGTGATGCGTGTTGAAGGGGCGAGCCGCTGCCCCACCGGCGGTCTCCTGGAGTGTTGGGCCTTCGACCTCGAGGTAGCCCCGGTCGGCAAGGACGCGGCGGATTGCCTCGATGATGCGACTGCGGGCCACGAATCGGTCGCGGACTCCTTCACCATGGATCAGATCGAGGTACCGCATCCGCTGCCGCAGTTCGGTATCAACAAGCCCGTGGTACTTGTCGGGTGGCGTCTCAAGTGACTTGGTCAGAAAGGTGACGCTGCTGGCGAAGATCGTCATCTCGCCCGAGTTGGAATAGCCCAGCCGCCCCTCGACCCCGATGATGTCACCCAGATCAAGGCAGCCGACGACCGGCCAGGTTTCGGGCCCAACCTGCTTCTTGCCAATCATGACCTGAATTCGTCCGGTACGATCGACCAGATCGAGGAAGACAAGCCGACCGGCATTCCGCAGCAGCATGATCCGGCCCGCCACCCGAACGGTCGGTCCATCGTCGGCATCCTGTTCCAGGGTTTCGCCCTGCTCGCGAACGGTGGCGACAGGCTGCGCGTCATCAAACCGGCTCCCCCACGGATCGATTCCCAATTCCTGAAGTTTTGCCAGTTTGTCGCGGCGGGCCTGAAGAAGGGCGGCGGTGGCGGCCGAGGGCTGATCG
>JBDQOY010000160.1:0-13166 GCA_040260935.1 Pirellulales bacterium | reverse complement strand
TCGACCGGCTGCGTCGCGGTGTTATCGAAGCCTGCAAGCAGTGCGGTCGCAGTCGGCTGCTTGAGATTGGCCCACCCCAGTCCCTCGCCGATCTGCTGGCCAGTGCGGCCGAAACCAGCCTGCGGCTGCTGACCGACCGTGAGGGCGTCCCATTTGCAACCCTCGACGCTGCTGGTCGCAGTGACCTGCTGGCTGCGATTGGGCCCGAGGGCGGCTTCACCCCGGATGAAATCGCAGCCGCCGAAGCGGCTGGATTCATCCGCGTTTCACTCAGCCGGCAGATCCTGCGGATTGAAACTGCTGCGATCGCACTCGCGGCAGTCGCGGGCCAGGGTTATTCTGCCTAACCAATTCGTTGCCTCCAGACCGTTACAGGCTCACCCGATCACCAAAACTGCGGGTGCCGAGTGCCTTGAACAGTTCGTAGGCAATGTCATCGGCGACGAAGTGAGTCGAGCCGTCACAGAGCAGAAAGACCACGCCGCCGGGGTGGCTGCTGCTGAAATGGACGATGTGGTTGGTATGGTTGGGCGTCTTGCCCGCCATCATGCCACTCTGACCGACATGCCCCAGCACGAGTGAACCCGGCCCCTCGGTCGCCATCGGCATCATTGGCATGCCAGCATTGCGTTCCACCCCTGGTACTGCGGCATACCAGGTCGTGTTGGCGTCATAGGGCCCCTGTTCGAAAAACGCATGAACATGCTTCCGCTCGCCGACGCAGATCGTTTTGGAGAGCCCATCGGTGATGTCCTTGAACCGAATCTCACTGTTTCGATAGAAGACACCATTGCCCTGGCCCGCCTCGGTACTGACGTTGTTCCAGCCGAGGATGGCGGCATAGCTGGAACTCGGCAGCGTCACCGAGCTGCCATTGGTGACGGCAAAAGTAGCCGGCGGTGCATCGGTCGGGCAGCGATAGACATTCAGCAACGCTGCTGCGGCCGCCGTCTCATTGGCAGTACCGGCGGCTTCGAGCGTCTGGTCGATCGCATCGAAGACCGCCTGGTTCTCGCAGTACGGCAGAATGAGCAGCCCCCAGGCATACCCGCTGGTGGTTTCACTGGTTGACGGGGCAGCAGTCGCCACGCCGGGTGAGACATAGCCAGCCGGCAGGTGTTGCGTGGCTGCGTGATGGCCGTGCAACGCAAGGCCAAGTTGTTTGAGGTTGTTGGTGCAGGCCAGCCGCCGGCCAGCCTCACGAGCCTGCTGCACTGCTGGCAGCAGGAAACCGACGAGCACGCCGATGATGGCGATGACGACAAGCAGTTCAATCAACGTAAAGGCAGAACGGGGGCGCAGCCTGGGCACGAGAATCCTCCTCAGGATTGAGCGGGGGGCACCCGGCCACGGCACCGACGGACGATCCCTCGGTGAGGCCGCAGACGGGCGAAGGCGTTCGAACTGAAAACCTTCAGCCCAGGCGGGGAGGAGGAGCAGCAGGCTCGGCCCGCTCACCACAGTCGCATACGCTGCACCATACGAGTCGATCTGGCAGCGGCTGCCCGCAGGCAACGGGCACCACGCCCGCCGGAGGCAAGCAGGTGCCGACCGCCAGCCACTGGCTTACCACCCCGCCGCAGGCAAGCAGTGCCTTCAGCACCACCGTCTGCCGTGAGATCGGTGCCACCTCGGGGGCCGCAGGAGTTGCTTCGCTTCCAGCCACCGCTGGCCACTGCTCATCAGCCGCACCAGCCGCTGAGAAGTGCTCGTACTCAAAACAGACATCGACGTAGTCACCGGCATCGTCGCAGGGTGCCGTCGCGGCGGTGGCGACCGCACAGCACGAAGCTGTCGGCTGCTCAGGCTCGGCCACCCGTCGCCTCAGAGCCTGCAGCACATCGACAGACACCCGGTTGGCTTCTGCCCAGGCAAGGGTCTCCGCGGGCGTGTGACAGCAGCAGGTGGTGAAACACTGCTTGGCCGTCACGCAGCCACAGGGGCGATCCATGCACGGAAACGGCATGGTGCGATCCTTGGCGGTCAGCCGTTTGGCAGCAGCACCGGAGGAGTCGGCCTGAACGGCCAGACCAGTCAGCGGCACCCCTGAGATCACCAGGGCATAGCCCAGCATCGCACACCAGATGAGCGGGCGACAGGAGGACCGGCGAAAGAATATCATGGATTCAAGTGTAACTGGGCCGCCCCTCCGCTCAACGAGCCGAGGCAGCACGGCGAACGGAGCAGCCGATCAGCACAGGAGCCGGGCACTGGCCGCAGCAAGTTCTTCGCGGGCTGCGGATGGCTCGGTGGCTGTTGCCTCCAGCCCAATCCACCCCCGATACCCCCGCTCCTCCAAGGTGGCCAGTACGGGCGGCAGATCGACGTGCCCCGTGCCGAGGGGAACCGCCTGCCCGTGGCCAGCAAATGCGCCGGGCATGGCATCGGTGGCATGCACATATCCCGTGTGAACAGCCAACCGTTCCGCGGCGGTGGTTGGATCGTGACCATGCACGAGCAGGGCACCAGTGACCAGATCGACCTGCAGGCTTCCCTCGGGAACGGCAGCCAGCAGCCGTTGCAGATCATCTGGGCCGGCCCGACCAGTCTCCGCACAAAACATCGCCCCAACCTGCTGGCCCGTCCGGCCAATATCGCTGACCACATCGACCAGCGTCTGCCAGGCGTCAGTATCTTCGGCAGGGGGAATGTCACCGAGCCGACCAAGGAGCACCGTCGCACCAAGCCGGCGGGCCTGCCCCAAGGCCTGTTTGGTCGCCGCCACCCGTGCCTCCAGACGGTCGAGATCGGCATAGCCCCCCCGCGTCAGAAAACTGACCGCGGCCACCCGCAGGCCGGCATCATCGAGCCACTTCTTCAGTTGCCTGATGCCGGTATCCGAGAGGGCCAGCAGATCGATGCCGTGTCGGCCATCGACTTCGACCCCCCCTACGCCGAGTTCATTGGCGATCGAGAATGCCCGCCGCACATCACGGGCCAACGACGCAAGCGGAACCGCAAGGCGAGAAGGATGCATCGGGGCAGAAAATCCTGTGGAGACGCGAACGGACAGATAGATCGACAGCCGGAGGGCCATAGGACCTTATCATGCTATCGGGTCGATGAACCGTTCATTGCAGATTGGCCGCGACCGGCTTTTCGTGCGGTCTAGTCACCCCCACGCGGGACAGGTCGCGGCCGACGTCCCCGTTCTGTTTCCGGGCTGGGCACGGTGTATCATGGGAATCACTCATGCCAAACCTCAGCGACATTGTCACCGTTTTGGAGCAGCTGGCCCCTCCGCATCTGGCGGCCGACTGGGACAATGTCGGCCTGCTGGTCGGCACACAGCGGCCGGAGATCAGCCGGGTGATGACCTGCCTGACCCTCACACCAGCCGTCGCCGCCGAAGCGGTCGAACAACACGCCGACCTGATCGTCACCCACCACCCGCTCCCCTTCCGGCCAGTCAACCGGATCACCGCGGACACCGCCACTGGGAGCGTCCTGCTCAATCTGCTCAGCGCCGGCATTGCCGTCTGGAGTGGCCATACCGCCTGGGACTCTGCCGCTGGTGGCATCAACGACCTGCTGGCCGAACGGCTGTCACTCACCGACGTTGTGCCGATCGAGCCCGATGCCACCACACCCGAGCTCGGCTTCGGCCGCATGGGGACTGCCCCGGCCCAGCAGACCGTGGGCGACCTCGCCCGCCACCTGGCAACCAGCCTGGCTCTTCCGGGCTGTCATCTGGCTGGTCCTGCTGATCGTGCGGCTGGCCGCGTCGGCATCGTCTGCGGCAGTGGCGGTGAGGCCGTCGCAACGGTGGCAGCGACGGGTTGCCAGACACTGGTGACCGGCGAGATCAAACTGCACAACGCCCTCGATGCCATCGCCAACGGACTGGCTGTTGTAACCGTGGGCCATCATGCCAGTGAACGCTTTGCCCTCGAGGTGCTGGCCGAACGCCTCGCCGCTGGCCTGCCCGAACTGCACTGCTGGGCCAGTCCCAACGACACCGATCCGCTCCTCTGGCTGCCGACTGCTCCCTGAGCATGACCACCGCCCACGGGTTTCTCAGGAACCCTGCCCTCGCGTCACCACATGATGAGCCGCTTTCTCACCGCCCTGCCCGTCTTCAACGAATGCGACCATGTTGCTGGCGTGCTCGACCAGGTGCTGCGGCACACCCCTGATGTGCTGGTTGTCGATGACGGCTCGACTGATGGAACCTCAGAACTGCTCGCCGACCGGATGGCAGCCCGTGGTGACATCACAGTCATTCATCATAAAACGAACCGGGGGTATGGTGCCGCGTTGGCAACGGCCTTCGCCGCGACCCTTACCCCCTGGTCTGACGGCGGGCATTGGGACGGGCTGGTCACCATCGACTGTGATGGGCAGCATCAGCCACAGTTGATTCCGCACTTCATCACTGCCGTTGGTGATCCAGCGGATCCGACGGCCGACATCGTCAGTGGCAGCCGCTACCTCAAGGCCTTTCCCGGTGACAGTCAGCCGCCCGTCGGCCGCCGCCGCATCAACATGACCATCACGGCCGAGATCAACCAGCGATTCGGCCTGACCCTCACGGACGCCTTCTGTGGCTTCAAGGCCTATTCCCGCAGAGCGTTGGCCAGCCTGACAGTCACGGAGACTGGCTATGCGATGCCGCTGGAAGTCTGGGTGCTGGCCGCCCGAGCGGGCCTGGCCATTGTGGAAATGCCGGTTCCGCTGGTCTATCTCGACCTGACCCGAAGTTTTGGCGGCGCCCTCGATGATGGGACGGCCCGGCTGGCCCACTACCGTGAGGTGATCGAGCGGGCAACGCGGGAAGCCTGCAGCGGTGCTGGCCCTGCTGGCGATCTCGGGTATGGTGTGGGCTCACTCCCCACAAAGGCCGACGCGTGAGCAGTTCCCCCCGGTTTGAACGCCGCCAGCATCGTCCACCGCCACATTCAGGCGGGCGGCTGTTCGATCCACCGATCGTGCCCGATCCGAGCAGTCCGGCCATTGCGATCGATCATCTCGTTGACAACAACCGGCTTCTCCGGGCAGCCTTCGACACCCGTGTGGGTGATCTCAAACTCTGGGAACTCACCGCCGCCACCCGCCGTGAACTGCTGACAGTGGCCACGGAATACACCGCCAGTTATCGGGATGTTCATCGCCCCTCCGATACCGCAGCCTGGATCGCGGCACCGATCATCATGGGAGGGCACCAGCCCAACCTCTTCCATCCCGGAGTCTGGCTGAAAAACTTCGCCATTGATGCCTATGCCCGCCAGCTCGGCGGTACCGCCATCAATCTGGTCGTTGACACCGACCGCTGTGCGAGCACCAGTGTCGGCGTGCCGGTGGGAACGCCAGCGACGGCCCGGCTCGAAGAGGTGGCCTTCGATCAGCCCGGCCCACCCATCGCCTGGGAAGAGCGGGGCATCGTTGATGAGGAGTGCTTTCGGTCGTTCGGGCGCCGGGCCACCGATTTGCTCGCACCGCTGGTGCCCGACTCCATCCTCCGACGCTGGTGGCCACTAGCGGTGGAACGGGCAGCCGAAAGCCACCGCCTTGGTCTGGCGCTCGCTCAGGCTCGTCATCAACTGGAAGAACGCTGGGGGCTCGAGACGATCGAACTGCCAGCCAGCGAACTGATGCGACTGCCCACGGTGATGGTCTTCACCGCGTGGCTTCTCGCCCGCAGCCACGAACTGCACGACGCGTACAACACGGCCTTGCACCGCTATCGCCGCCGCCACCGGCAACGGGGCCGCACCCGTCCGATGCCCGACCTGATCGCGAAGTCCGGGGATGAGGAAGGCCCATGGCTTGAAGTGCCCTGGTGGATCTGGTCGGAAGACGATCTACGACGGCGGCGGGTCTTTGCGAACACCTCGACACCAGGTGTGCTCATCCTTTCTGACATGGAAACACTACGGGTTGAACTGCCGATCTCCCTCGACACCTCCCCGTCGAAATGGATTGACGCCCTCTCCCGCATGGAAGAGCATGCCCTGCGACTGCGGCCGCGGGCAATTGTGACCACGCTGATTGCCCGCCTGCTTGTCGCGGATGTCTTTGTTCATGGAATCGGTGGCGCTGCCTACGACGAGATCACCGACGACATTGTGCGGGCACTCACCGGTTGTGACCCACCACGCCATGCTGTCGTCTCTGGCACCCTGCGGCTTCCGCTGGAAGACCGCTTTCCCGAGATGGTCACCCACCGGCCCACCAGTGCACTCGCCGAGGTGCAGCAGACGCTTCGTGACCTCGAATTTCATCCCGAACGGCATCTGTTGCCCTTGGGCGAGCAGTCTGAGGCGATTCGTGACTTAGTGACCGAGAAACAGCGGTGGATCGATACCCATCCCACGCCCACTCTCGCCAAACGCCGCTGTCGTGAAATTCGGGCCAGCAATGCCCGGCTTGCCTACCACACCCAATCGATTCGACAGCAGCTTCTTGACCAGGTTGGTCCACTCGCCGCTGCCATTCGCGCGGAAAAAATTCTTGGCAATCGGGACATTCCCTGGTGTTTTTTCCCGGAAAATAAACTTCGCGAGTTCCTGCTACTGGAAATCGATTGAGTTTCGGCATATCGTGACGACCAACGGAATGGGTTTTTTCCTCCTAGGGACAGGAGACACTATGCTGCCGGCTCGAACGTTTCATACGCCTTCCCGTCCGCAGTCCTCACGACCCGCTCGGCTGAGCCGATCCACCACGCGTCGTTCCCCCTGTCGCACCAGCCGACCGTCTTCGAGCAAGCGATCGCGGACTCGTGTTGTTGCGACGGAACGCACCACTCGGGGAAACCGCCTCGCCGTCCGACCGAGCAGTGACAGCCGGGCAACCGCCGTTGCCACGCCAAAAAAGAGTCAGAAAAAGAACACCGCGACTGTCTCCCGCCTGAAGCGGTCCGCCGCTGTCAGCACGGTTGAGATCAGACCATCAGGCACGATCTTCAGTCGCCGTCCGACAAGCGATCGGCAGGCCGTTCATCACCTGCCCGCGCATCCGCCGGTTGACCTGACGCCGCCAGCCTGGATGCAGGAAGAATGCCTCGTCACCCCGGCCCGAGCCGGTGACCAGACTGAAATCCTGCAGTTGCTCTCCGGGCTGCCGACCCCGCCAACGCGAGCGGAATTTCATGCGGCGGTCGATCATCCTGAGCACGACTCCGCCAACCGGCTGGTCGCCCGCCTGGCCGGCCGGATTGTCGGTCACATCGAGATTTCACCCCGCACCATCATGGTCGGCGAGACACCGGTCAAAGCGGCCCTGCTTGATCGGGTGGCGATCCTGCCCGAGTGCCGCGGTGCCGGCCATGGCCAGCGACTGGTCCACGCGGCCGAAGAGCATATGCGACAACAGGGTGTCGTCGTCGCGTTCTCCCGCACGCGCATCGCGTCCTCGTTCCATGAACTCGGCTGGAGCGTGCTGGGCCGCGACTGCGTATCCCCGGGACGACCCACAGACATTCTGGCCCGGCTCCTCGACCTGCCGGGGCGTGACGGCCCGGCCGTGACGATGCGGCAGTGGCGGCATGTTGAACTGCCGGCGATCCTTCGCATTTACGAACAGAATGCGGGGCGGTTCGTCGGGTCCCTTGATCGCAGTGAGGTGTACGCCCGCTGGCTGATCAGCCGGGGCGCGTTTGACTCGATCATTGTCGCGTTGCAGGGCAACGACCGGTACGACCTGCACGAGACAACAGCGAAGATCGTCGGCTACTGCATTCAGTCAGGCAACCGGGTGCTGGAAGTGATGGCTGACCCGGACTACCGCGGACTCGAGCGCGAGATTCTGGCTCGCGTGTGTGCCGAGGCCATCGAAAACGACCGCCAGGAACTCGTGTATGAGTCGAGTCCTGCCGACCCGCTTCACCAGGCGGTGCTCGGACCGGTAACCGCGGATCAGCCCGCAGCAGCTGCTTCACGCCTGGCCCCACAGGACCGCATGGTGGTTGCCAAGGTCTTTGATCCACGTGAACTGCTCACCGCCCAGGCACCCGTGATCGCCCGTCGGGTGGCGGAGGCTGGCATTCGCGATCCAATTGAACTGGGGTTCGAAAGTGAGCAGTTCCGGGGTTCGGTCACCGTGTCGGGTGGGAAAGCCGACTCGCCCCGGGCAGCCCAGGTGCATTCCGGTCGGGTTGGCCGCAGCTACCTGAAACTGGCCGACGAGGAACTGGCCCGACTGCTCCTGAGCCAGTGCGATCCCATGGAGGCTGCGGTTGCTGGCCGGCTTGAGTCGTCCACCCAGATGGCGCAGAAACTTGCGGAGCAACTCTTCCCCCGGCTGCCACTCTGGCTGCCCACCTGGGACGATCTGCCGGCCTGATCGGGCTTGTCGCTGGTCCGGTTCTTGCCAACAGCCGGACAGACCTGAACCGTGGCGGCTGCGATGGCCTGCTGCCTCGCCTCAGGCCTGGCTGCCGGCCAGCCACTCATCAGCCCAGGTGCGTACCCCATCGAGCCCCTTGCGATGGCAGAAGTCACCAAGGGTTTCACCGGCCTCCCGCTCGGCCTTGTAGCAGGCAAGCACCGCGGTGATTTCACGGGTGAGCTCATCGAAGAGAACGACGTCCTTGTACTTCTCATTGAGCCGGTCGCCCAGCAGCCGTCCGCCAAGGAACATCGTGTACTTCCCGGCCGTGCGGCCAACGATGCCAATGTCAGCGTTGTAGGGCCGGGCACAGGCATTGGGGCAGCCGGTCATCCGAAGGGTGAACGCGTCCTGATCGAGCCCCAGTTTGGCCACCTCAGGCTCAAGCTGATCAATCAGCCCAGGCAGCACCCGTTCACTCTCAGCCACGGCCAGCCCGCAGGTCGGCAGGGCAACGCAGGCCATGCTCCAACGCCGCAGGGTTGAGATCTCTTCAGAGGTCTTCACCCCATGCTCGTGCAGGATGGTGGCAATCCGCTCACGGGCAGACGCCTCAAGATCCGTGAACAGCATGCTTTGGTGCGCAGTGATCCGCACCCCGGGCTTCAGTTCCGTGAGGATCTTCCGCAGGGCCGTCTTCAACTGGAAACCATCCCGGTCGATGATGCGGCCGTTTTCAACGTTCAGCCCGTAGAAGTATTTGCCGTCACCCTGCTCACACCAGCCGATGTGATCATCAAACCCATGCACATCCGCTTCATGGCAGGGAGCCAGCGGTTTGCCGAAGTATTCCTCGACCTTCGCCCGGAACGCCTCCAGCCCCATGTTGTTGATCGTGTACTTCAGCCGGGCCACCTTGCGGTCAGACCGGTTTCCGAAGTCCCGCTGGACCTTCACGATGGCCACCGCGATGTCGATGACATCGTCCGGGGGGACAAAGCCGAGCCGCTTGGCAAGCGCTGGAAAGGTCTTGGAAGCACTCGGGGTCACGCCCATGCCGCCACCGGCCAGCACGTTGTAGCCGACAATCGTGCCGTTTTCATGCACGGCCAACAGGCCGAGGTCGTTGGCATAGACGTCCGTGCAGTTGTCTTCCGGCAGGGCAACGGCGGTCTTGAACTTTCGCGGCAGGTACGTCGGGCCATAGATCGGCTCGACCTCGTGGCCATTGACCCCGCCGGCAGCGAGGGTCTTTTCGCCGGTCTCGTCGTCCGTCAGCCAGATCTCGTGATAGGCGGTGGTCCGGGGGGCGAGGGCTTTGGCCAGTTTTTCGGCCATCGCCATCATTTCATCGCGGACGGGGTTGTTGCGAATCGGCGCAGGACAACACATCACGTTCCGCTCGACATCGCCACAAGCCGCGAGGGTGGTCAGTTGGATCGCATTGATCTTCTGAATCGTCGCCTTGAGGTCACCCTTGATAATTCCGTGGTGCTGGATGCCCTGCCGGGTGGTCAGCCGTACGCTGCCGTTGGCCAGATCGTCTCCGAGGTCGATTTCAGCCAGCATCTGCTCGGCGGTCAGTTTGCCACCCGGAATGGCCGTGCGGACCATGAAGGAGATCTGCTTTTCGCTCTTCCCGCCAGGAGTGGCCTTTTTTTTGTCGCGGTCGGCCTGCTGGTAGGTGCCGTGGTTCTTCAGCAGCTGGATGCTGCCTTTTCCAAAGCCATCGGTACCGTCAGCAAGTTCCTGCTCGATCTCACCGGCAAGGTAATTGCTTTCCGTTTTGAAGACCTCAACGGCACTCGGCTTGGGGGTGGTTTCGTCAGCCATGGCATTCCTCAGACCAAAAGTTCCGCCGCCGATACGATCGAGCGGCATGGGACATGCGGGAGGCACGTTTTTCTAGAATAGGCGATTTGTCCGCAGGTGGCGATACGGAACCGCCCGCTGGGAACGGCGTCAGCCGCTACACTCGGACCCCGTGGAAGCACAATTCCTGGAGCCCCGGAGTGATACCGATGCACTCGGCGATCTTTTTTCTTGCTGCCCTGGCTGCCTGCCTCTTCTGGACCGCTGCCTGCACCGCCGCCGGGGTCCGCTGCAAACGCGGCTGGCTCCGCCGACTCCTCCTCGGACTGGGACTCCTGGCCCCACTGATCTCGCTCCTCCCGTGGCTGGCTGCAACGACCATGCTGGCCTTTGTCGCGCACCTGGAGGTGAATGGGTTTGGACCCGTGCTCACGCTCTTCCTCTCAGCGGTCATCGGTGGTGCCTGGATTCAGCGTGCTGGCACCCAGCCCCGCGGTGGAGGCTGGGCCACTGTCCCCGCGGCTACCTGGCCCACGGCACGTTTGGCTGCCCTGTTCATGCTGTCCAAAGCCAGTACGGTCGGCATGCTGCTCTTGCTTGATGGCACGGTACTGGACGAAGCCCGACTGCTCCGGCTGGAAGCCAGCAGCCTGATGCAGGCGAATCTGCCTCCGCTGGTTGCTGACACCGACAATGCTGCCAGGCGATACGAGGCGGCCTTCGTGCTCCTCAAGGACGAGACCGAGGGTGACCAGCCTACTTCACCCCTTTCCCTGGCGGCGACTGTCGACCCGACCAGTCCGGCAGTGATCGAGTTGCTGCGTCGGCACCGCAACACACTCGCGATCCTGCGTGATGCGGCCTCCATGGATGTCTGCCGCTTCACTCGCGACTGGACCCGACCGTCAGTCGATATGGTGCTTCCAGAACTCCAGGACTTTCGGCAGGCCGCCCGGCTGCTGCAGCTGGCAGCCCGTCACGCTGCGGCGGAGGGCCAGGCCGTCGAGGCCCTTCAAGATGTCTGTCTCATGGCACGCCTCAGTCAGCATGCCGCCAACGAGCCTTTTCTCATCTCAGGGCTGGTCGGCCTCGCCATCGACTCAATGACTCTCACCACACTCACAGACCTGCTACCCACGCTGACCCCAGACGAGTTGGCCTTGCTCGACAGCCACGAGCTCCGCGACATGCTCGTCCTCACGCCGACGCTGAAGCGGCATTTCTTCGGTGAAGAGGCCTTTGGTCTGCGGACCTTTGCTGCATTTACCGATGCCAGCCTCGGCTTGGAAGTCTTGGCGGCCGGAGGAATTCAGGCCAGCGATGGCATTCCCTGGGCCACTCCCTCCTCATCTCTCCTTGCCAGCCCCGCGATGATGTTCTATCGCGTCTTCCTCCTGCCCGCCGATCTTGCCTGCTATCGCCGCACGATGCGGTTCCAGCAGCAGTTGATGGCTCAAGAGCTTTCCTACCTCGAACGGAAAGCCGCCATCGATGCCCTCGAGCATCAGTTCACGGAAAGCCGGGCTGGCATTCTTTCGAACCTGATTCTCCCTGGGCTGTCAGCCGCAATGCGGGCTGAGGTAGCCAGCCAGATGCGACACCAGGCCGCCGAGGTCGCTGTTGCCGCCACCCGCATGCGGCTGGAGGAAGGCAGGCTGCCAGCCACCCTGAGCGAACTCGTTCCCCGCTACCTGCCAGCAGGCCCACGAGATCTTTTCAACGCTGGTGAGCCGCTCAGGCTCACTCGAACCGATGATGCGCTAACCATCTATTCCGTTGGCCCCAATGGCACGGACGATGGGGGGCCTGACGCTGCGGCTTCTGCCCCCCACAACACGACCGACGATGTCGGGCTGCGCCTGTCCCTGTCGCTCTGAACCGCGCAGGTGAAAACCGCGGTGCACTTACTTGAGCTGACTGACAAAGTCTTCGAACTTGGCGTTGGCCTGCCGGGGAATCTCAGCCACCTCATCGACCACAATCTCGTGCGGGAAACAGAGCATCTCGACAAAGGTCTCTTGCAACTGCCTCGTCTCCGCTGATGTCAACGAGCGGCTGGCAACCACCCGCAAGCAAACCTGGTCGATCGCCGTCTGAACCGCCTGTAGTTGTCGGATCGGAGCGATTCCGGCCCACCGCTCCTCCGGAAAACTGGGCCAGTGTTCAGTGCCATCGGGGAGCCGCAGCATATTCCGCCGCCGCCCCACGATTGTTTCGAGCACGGGCAGGCCCCGGCCGCACGGGCAGGCGTCCCCAATCGCGGCGTAGTCGCCCAGTTCATACCGAACCAGCGGCATCGCGAGGTTGTGGAGGGTGGTGATCACGACGCGGCCAACGTGGCCTGCCGGCAGCGGCGAACCGCTGGCGTCGAGAATTTCCAGGAACAGGTTCTCAGCCTGCACGTGGTAGCGACCCTGCTCGCACTGAAAGGCGATCACGCCGATCTCTTCAGCCGAGTAGATGTCGGCCACCCCCACGCCCCAGACCTCTCGGCAGCGGGACACCGTCTCAGCCGGCAGCATCTCGCCGAAGGTTCGCACCTGCAGCAGCCCCGGCAACCTGAGCCCACGAGCCGCCGACAGCCGCAGCAGAGACCGGAGATTGGAGGGATGGGTGAGCAGATACTGGGGAGCTTCGGTAACCAGCCAGTCGAGTTGGGCGGCCACATCCTCGCGGATGTTGAGGCTGACCGCTGGCCCCGTTTCAAACACCTGCTCGGTTGCCACGCCCCAGCTCTGAGACACCCCTCGCTCGACGTTGGAGCGAATCCCAGCCAGCTTGCCGCTGAAGTCACGGCCCTGCCAGAGATGCTCTCGCAACGTCAGAACCCGCCAGAAGAGTCTGGTCAGATCCGTCTGCAGATACTTCACCGGCATCCCGGTAGAGCCCGAGGTCTGGCCCTCGTGGACACCCCCGTGAACACTCCCAAGGGCTTGGTTCCAGAGCGACTCACCGAGTTGTTGGACGTCCGCTCGGGGCAGCACCGGCACGCGGCCAAGCAGAGCCGCATCGACTGGCAGGCCAGCCTGATAGCCAGCTGCTTCCAGCCGCTCCCGCCAAAACGGCAGCGCTTGCATCGCGGCGGT
>JBDQOY010000159.1:0-5539 GCA_040260935.1 Pirellulales bacterium | reverse complement strand
CCAGAGACCATCTGCAGCGGCTGACGGCCATGCTCGGGCTGCCCTCCCGAGGGGAGGCGAATGCACCGACGGCCGTCGATCTGCCCGGGGGGGTTCGAGCCCGCCAGCACCCCGCTGGGCTTCACTTGCGACGAGTTGAGACCCCCAGCTAAGCACCACGCGGCTCGCCGCCTCATCAGCGTTCCCACAGCGTTTTGGCGGGTTGGGTGATTTGTTGGCGAACTCGCTGGCTGCGCGGGCCAGGAGGGCTTTTCGGGAGATTGGCCTCTTGACCGCCGCGAGAGTCGATTTCTATCGTCCCGGACGCCACTCAGGTTCCACTCTCGCGCTCCGTGTTCGCCGTCTTCCTGGCCCGCAGGGAACTGTTCTGCTTGTGAAGAGTCTCACCGATTTTCTCTGGTCACTTGTCCGCTGGGCCGTTCCTGTGACGGTGGCCGGCGTGGTCGCGGCTGTAGCGATCGGAACGGGCCGGCTGAACGATGAGATTCGGGGACATGTGCAGCGGGCGCTGGCGACTCGCTTTCCAGACCTGCAGGTCGAGGTGCAGGGGGCGAGTCTCAACGAAGGCCAGGAAATTGTGGTGCGGGGCCTTTCGCTGAGCGACCCGAACCTGCCTGAGGCCTGGCGGCAGTTGCTCAGCATCGACGAAGTCCATCTGCACTGCGATGCCACGCTGGCGAGCCTTGCCATGGGCCCGCCAGAGATCCGATCGGTGCGGGTGCTTCGGCCGGTGCTTCAGGCCATTCGCTTTGCAGATGGGGCGTGGAATCTCCAACGGCTCACCGGCCAGTCCGCAACCGGCGCCGCCCTCCCAATCACCGTCGAGGGGGCCACGGTCCTCTACGAGGACGTGGGGGCTGACTTTCGAGAGACGTTCCGTCAGGGACGACTCGATTTACAGCCGTCCGTCACCGACGCAGACGGCGTCACTTGGTCACAGATTCAACTCAGCCTGGATGGCCAAAGGGTTGAGCGGTTGCACGTGACCGGCGCGGTCGCCTTGGCTGCCAGGCAGTTTCGGGTTGAGGCGGCAATCGATGGGTTGGACTTCGGGCCGCAACTGGTCTCCCTGCTCCCTCCGGATGTTGTCTCTGCTGAGTGGTATCGGCAGGCCGCCAGCGGACTGAATGTCCGCCTGAGTCTGAACGCCACAGCCGCAGGAGCAGTCGATGCGTTGTCGGCGGCGACCTTCCAGGTGGAGGGGGCCCTGTCCGGTGGACGGTTTGAGCATCCACGGCTGCCGTTTCCTCTCACGGACGTCTCGGCAGCGTTCACGGCTGACCGTCAGGGGCTCAGGGTGAAAGCACTTGCTGCACGGTCTGGAGCAACCCTGTTCCGTGGTGCTGCCTCAACTCAGGGGTGGAGCGATGTTGCCGACTTTGAGTGCACGCTCGAGGCAGAGCGACTGGTGGTGGGACGACAGTGGCAGCCCTTTCTGCCGCACGACTGGTCGGCACACTGGCAAAAACTTTTGCCACAGGGAGAAGTCGACGTCCGAGCAGAGTTGGTCCGACGTGGCGGTGCCATCACACCGAAGGTGTCGTTGCGTTGCCGGAACGTCTCCATCACCCACTACCGCTTTCCCTATCGGCTCGATCGTACCGTCGGTACCGTCATGCTGGACGACCGGATCGTCACGGTGCACCTGACAGGGCAGGCTGGTGGCAATCCGGTGCAGGTGACGGGAGCCTTGCGGCTTGACGACGGGGGATCGGTTGGCCACATCGAGGTCCGCGGCAGCGACATGCCGATTGATGACCGGCTCCTGGCGGCCATGCCTGCCAAAGGAGCCGATGTTCTCCACCAGCTGCGGGCTGCTGGCACCTTCGACTTTGTGTTTCGGCAGGACAGAAATCCATCCTTCCCAAAAGGCCATGCCAACTCGCTCGACATCCATCTGGCGGACTGCAGCATGCGGTATGTCCGATTCCCGTACCCACTGACCAAGGTCCGCGGGACGGTGCGGATGCGGGAAGAGAACTGGGTGCTTTCGGATATCACCGGACACAATGACACTGGGGTGGTGCGATGTTCGGGGCGGCTGATCAGCGATGCCTCAGGCCGGAGGAGTCTGACGCTGGATCTTGCCGGGAGCCAGGTTGTTCTTGATCAGGAGCTCCGCGATGCCTTGCCCGGTTCCGTCGCCACGTTCTGGGACGATCTCGCTCCCCGAGGCCAGGCGAACTTTGCGGCCACTGTTCGGCATACGGTCGGTGAACAGGGCACGCAGGTCATGCTGGAAGCGACGCCTCATGCGGGAACCGTTTCGATTGAGCCATCGTGGTTTCCGTATCGACTCGAGGAACTACAGGGGCGACTTGCCTGGAACGATGGGCTGCTGCACCTGACGGAATGGCGGGGGGTGCATGACCGGACTACGGTGGCTGCGGACGGACAATGCCGCTTTCTCCCCGATGGTGGCTGGCAGGTGTCGCTCTCGAACCTGTCGGCCAGTCACTTCCGGGCCGATCACGAGCTGCTCAGGGCATTGCCAAAGGGGCTGCAGCGTGGTCTCGCTGCAATCGAGCCCCGGGGCTTGCTCTCGGTCGATGGCAGCCTTGAGATCTATTCAACAAAACGTGGGGCGGATGCGGGGCCACCCGAGGAGAGGAGCCGCCACTGTGCCGCAGCATGGAACTGTCATGTTGATATGGAGCAGGGAGGGCTCGACGTCGGAGTGGCTCTTGAGCATGTGCATGGTGGGATGCAGTTGCAGGGACGAACGGATGGCGAAGTCTGGCATGCCTCGGGAGAACTTGATCTTGATAGTGCCATCTGGCAGGGAGTCCAACTGACACAGGTCCGGGGGCCGTTGCTGATGGATCAGCAGGGCGTCCGGTTTGGAGCGATGGCAACGGTGGACGGCGGAACCCCACGACGGCTGACCGCAACGGTGGCTGGCGGAGCGGTTGAAATTGATGGCATGGCCTCAGCATCAGAGCGAGGTGGCTTTACAGTTGCTGCGAGTCTGACGGATGCCAGCCTGGAGCGGCTCGCCTGTGACTGTCGGGGCACGCCGCACCGCTACCGTGGCCAGGTCTACGGCTCGATTGAGGTCAGCGGCACCCGCGCTGGAAGCCATTCGCTCCGTGGGCAGGGGCAGTTGCGGCTTCGTGATGCGGACATCTATGAGCTTCCGCTGGTTGTCGCCATGCTGAAAGTGCTGCGGGTGAAGTCCCCTGACCGAAACGCCTTCGGCTCAAGTTCGGTGCAGTTTCGTATCGAAGGGCCGCATGCATATCTCGATGAAATTGAACTGGCCGGCGACGCCATCAGCCTTGTGGGTAATGGTGAAGTTGGCTTCGACGGCGATCTGCAGATGACCTTCCGCTCAATCATGGGAGATGCCGAAACGCAGTTGCCGGCGATGAAGCGGATGCTTGGTGGGGCCAGCGGTCAGTTTCTTTTGCTGCATGTTGATGGGACGCTTGCCGATCCGGAACTGACCACAGAAGCGTTCCCCACCCTGGCGGCGGCGCTTCAAAAGTTGCAGTCACAGCGGCAGGAAACCGGACGCAGCCGTCGCCTAGCCACCCGGCCAAGTGATTCAGGAGAGGGCATGCTGCGTGGTTTGTGACGGCGTCAGGGGCCAGCCTGGCGACTCAAAGGGGCAGCAGCCGACCCTGGTCTGATGGAGAGAAATCACAGCGGGGCGTACCATACAGGGGCATGAGATCTGGCTGGGCGGCAGTCGCCGAGAGAGGCGCTGCCCAGCGTGAGGGTGTGGCGAGGAGCGTGGTAGGTGACGGATAAAAAAGATGGCAACCCGGCTGCCGCTGGCCTGGCCTTCGTAAAGATGCACGGACTCGGGAACGACTATGTGTATGTCGACCGCTTTGCTGAGCCGACGCCATTTTCGGCGTCAGCACTTGCGCCGCTGATTTCGGACCGGCATCGTGGGGTAGGGGGTGACGGGCTCATTCTCATTGAGCCCTCGACGCGGGCTGCTGCTCGCATGCGAATGTTCAATGCTGATGGAAGTGAGTCAGAGATGTGCGGGAACGGTGTTCGGTGTGTGGCGCACCTTGTCGTTGCCCGGGGCTATGCTGCTGCCGGCGAGGTCACGATAGAAACCGGCCGGGGGGTGCTGGTGGTTGCCGTCACACCCACTGGCCCACGTACCAGCCGTGTCCGTGTCGACATGGGAGTGCCGTTGCTCCGGCCAACGGAGATTCCGGTGGAGGGTTCGACGGACCAGCAACGGCTTGTCGATGCCGAGTCGGTAGCGATTGGTCAGCCCTCGGCATGGTGGGAGCAGGCCGGGCTCGATCCCCGCATGACCTGTGTTTCGATGGGAAACCCACATGTCATCTATTACTGCACCGCGGTCGAGGCGATTCCCCTTGAGGAGATTGGGCCACTGGTCGAAACGCATCCGTCCTTCCCAAGACGAATCAACGTTCATTTTGTCGAACGGCAGACAGAGAAGCGGGTGAAGGTGCGAACCTGGGAGCGTGGCACGGGGATCACGCAGGCTTGCGGCACAGGAGCCTCGGCAGTCTGTGTTGCAGGGGTGCTGACTGGACGCTCCGCGACAGCGATTGAGGCCGAACTACCAGGCGGAGTCCTTGAACTGGAGTGGGACGGAACAGGGCCGGTCTTCATGACCGGACCGGCCGAAGAGGTTTTTGTCGGCCGGTGGCCCGCTTCGTTGCCTCACGAGGAAGCCTGAAGCGAGAGCTTACCCGTGGCGGTAGGAAGGGCACGTCAGACACTATGAAGCTGCAATCACCACTCGCAATTGGAGGCTGGTCACTCGTCTCGACGGCGGTCATCCGGCAGTGGCTGGCAACACTCCGTTGTCGGGCTGACTACGGCGATCGTACGGTCGATCCGGTGCAGCCGGAGTTTCGAGGAGCAAAAATTTACGTCTTCTGGCATGAGAACATTCTGTTCCCTCTTTTTCTGCGTGGTCACTGCAACATTTCGATGCTGCTTTCGCGGCACAGTGATGCCGACATTCTCGCTCGGGTGGCTGGCATGATGGGCTTTGGGGCGGTCCGCGGAAGCAGCTTTCATGGCGGCTCAGCCGCCCTCCGGGAACTCGCCAAGCGTGCGGAGACAGGCAGTCTGACGATGACTCCGGATGGTCCTCGCGGCCCCCGACGCCGGCTGGCGACTGGCTGTGTGTTTCTGGCAAGTAGCCTGGGGATCCCAATCGTGGCGATGGGGTTCGGCTATGACCGTCCCTGGCGGGCTGGCACCTGGGATCGATTCGCCATTCCCAAGCCGGGGAGTCGCGGTCGGGCCGTGGTGAGCCGCGCGATTCAGATTCCCCCCGAGCTCGATCGGGAAGGGCTCGAGTGGCACCGAGCGGGCGTCGAGCGATTGCTCAATCACCTCAGCGACGACGCGGAACGCTGGGCTGTCGCCGGTGGCAGTCGGCCGGACGACACAGTCCCCCGGCCGCAGGTCTCACGCGTGGCCCATCGAACTGCGGCCCTGCCGGGGCCCCGAGGAGTTTTGCTGGCCGAGGAATTTGCCCGCCTCGGGCTCACGGACACCGCCCTTGGGGACCACCCGTGCTCAGGCGGTCCGT
>JBDQOY010000158.1:0-5072 GCA_040260935.1 Pirellulales bacterium | reverse complement strand
GGCTGAGCCACCGGCCGAGCTGCGGGCTCAGCAGGCTTTGCTGCCGGCGGCTGTGCCTCTGCTGGCGACTTCGCAACGCCAAGTTCATCCGCGACATCGCCCCAACTCGTGGAGGCTGCTGCACTCGCTGCTGCCGGACGCTCCGGACGGGCGGGCTTGGGTGCAGGTGCCGGCCGGGGTGCCGGCGGTGGCGCGGGGTCGCCTCCCGGGGCCGCACCGAGGGAGTCGGCCAGATTGGCCCAGGGATCGTTCTGTTCAGACATAGTGGAGGGCTTTCATCAAAAGACGGGCCGGGCGGCGGCAACACAGTGGGGCCGCGGGCACTCTCGGCATACTCAAGATACCGAAAAAGCCCCCGGTCCAGAACCGGGGGCTTCTCGGGGGCGACAAAAAGACCCTTGGACGGGGAACATGCGGGTTTTCCGCTCGCGATCAGGGGCTGCTGAGCTGCGAAATCGCCTGCATCATCGTGCCGTTGTCAGCCACATCAAAGAGCGGCCGGTAGGGGCTCGACAGGCTCCGCCGGGATCGGCTTGCCGGGTAGTAGACGAGGTTGATTGCCAGGTTCCAGGCCATCGGGGTGAAGCTCGCGCTGGTGGTCTGCTGCTGGGCATTGGTGATCTGAACGGACTCAGATCGGCCCGGCATCAGGTAGGCAAAGGTGCCTTCCATCGCCAGTGACCGTGACATTGGGGCACGGCAGGTTGAGCCGATGTAGCCTTGCCCCCGCTCCGACGCACCACCCCAGATCTTCACCTCGTTGGCATCACCGAACTGCATGCGATAGAAGCCGGTGTAGACATGCACCGTACTGGCCTTCGCGTCTGCCGAGGTTGTCTGTGCCGGCTTCAGGAATCCGGTCGACTCCTGCGAGTTGAAGGCACCCCAAAAGCCCAGTTCATGATAGCCCCAGACATAACTGATCTCAGCCCGGAACTGTGCCAGATCGACATTATCGAAGTAGCTGTCGTGGAGGTAGTCATAGACCGCCCCACCCTGAAGCCCACGGCCCTCGAAGGCGCGGGTAAAGAAACCGGTGGTGACAAAGGTCTGGTTACGCGAACGCGACTCGAGTGGTGACCCAGTTGGAAACGTGACCGATGACGACCCAAAGCTGGTCTGCGTGCCCCGCACGCCCAACTGCCAGCCCACCCCGAAGGCATTCCAGAACGGCATGGACCAGTTGATGTATTCATTGGTACCGAAGTTCCCGAACAGCCCTAGGTTGGCTTCATTCTCAAACGCGGTGACACCGACACTGGCGGTCAGGTCCCGATACCACCGCCAGCCGTAGTAGGGGCGGCCGAACTGTCGCAGCCAGTTGCAGACACGACCATGGCTGAAGTGCCAAGGCACCACGTCGCAGTCTTCTTCGCAGGCGTAGGGATCGTCGTAGAACGACTCGACATGCAGTTGGGCAGGCATGCTCCCCATCCACATGTCGTCACCCATAGACGCGCCTTCCTCCACATACCCACCGAGGCTGTCACTCATGCTGCCGGGGGTTGTCTCAATGATCAGGGGCTCGTCGCCCTGCGAGGCCGGGGCCTTCGTCGGCTGACGAGTTGCCGGTGGTGGGGCGACCGCCTCAGCCTGAGCCCGTTGCGACATCACCGACGGCACGTTGTCGATATCCATCGCCAGCCGTTCCGGTCGAACTGTGCTTCGTGTGGCCGCAGGGTTGTACCGGGGAGCCAGGCCGCCACCGGCACGCTGCCGTTCAATGTCTTGCAGATCGACCGGACGCTCATGGGCCACCATCGGTCGGCCCGAGCGGTGCCCCTGCGGCGTTCGCATCAGCCCCATGCCCAACGGCCCATCTTCAGCGGCGGCGGCAGAACCGGCCACTGCAGCTGGCTGGCCGTTATTCACCCAGTCGCCGAATTGCTCCACCATCTGACCAGGGTCAAACTGTTTCCGGAGCGGAGCAAAGCCTTCTTTCGGTGCCTTGGCCACGACCTGCATTTGCGGCCGAGCCGTGGCAGCGGGAATGGCGTCCGGCACCGCGACGGTTGCCGGAGGCAGCGTATTGGCAGCCGCAGGTGGCGTCTGGGCCACGGCCGCGGCAGCTTCCGCGACAGGCGGTGTTGCTGGCTTTGCGACCGGCGTGGTTGCAGCCGCAGCCAGTGCTTCCTCAACGCCACCGCCAAGAGGTCGGGCAGCAGCACGATGCGGGGTCCACTTCAGACTGCCATCTGCGGTGGTCTGCTCAGCTCGGGCCGTGGTTGTCGCCGCAACAACGACCGCTAATGAGCCGACGAGTGAAACAATTCGAAGGGACTTCTGACGCATGATTCTCTCCTTGCCAGGTGGCTGGTCACGGACAAACCCGCGGTTCACGCCACCGTTGCATTCAGGAGAGGTATCGGTACCGCTACCACCAGAACTTTCAGAAAATTCGCCCTGACTGGAAAACCTTTCCCCGGCAACCAGTTTGCCCCAGTTTCACGCCAGCCGGTTTCACACCTGAGAAGCTCAACCGGCTACTGCCAGCGCGGCAGCCAGATCGGCCTCAAGATCAGCCGCTGCCTCCAGCCCGACCGAGAGCCGAATCAGCCCGTCGGTGATGCCGACGGCCCGCCGGGCCTCGGGCGCGTAGGCCCCGTGTGACATCACCGCAGGCAGTTCAATCAACGACTCCACTGCCCCTAGGCTCACCGCCAGCTGAAACAGCCGCGTTCCCTCGACCACCCGGCGAGCTGCCGCGACACCGCCATCAATCTCAAAACTGACCATGGCACCAAAGCCGCCCTGAAATTGCCGCTGGGCTACGGCATGACCGGGATGGCTGGCCAACCCTGGGTAGTGAACCCGGCAAACCCCTGGCTGCTGACCCAGCCACTGGGCAAGGCGGGCCGCGGTGGCCGACTGGGCAAGCACGCGAAGTTCGAGTGTCTTCACACCGCGACAGCAGAGGAATGATTCGAGCGGCCCCATCACCCCGCCGGTCGCATTCTGCAGCCAATGCAGCCGGGCCCCGAGTTCGGCATCTCGGGCAACGGCAACCCCACCGAGCAGATCGCTGTGGCCGCCGATGTACTTGGTCGCCGAGTGGATGACGATGTCTGCACCCGTTTCAAGCGGTCGGCAGAGCACCGGCGTGGCCAGCGTGTTGTCGGCCACCAGCAAAATTTCGGCATCGCGGGCAATCGCCACGCAGCCGGCAACATCGGTGACCGATAGCAACGGGTTGCCGATCGGCTCAATCCAGAGCATGCGGGTCTCGGGTCGAATGGCCGACCGTACTGCTTCCAGATCGGTCGTATCAACCGCCGAGACACGGATGCCCTGCTCTGCCAGCACGTTGTTGAACAGCCGCCAACTGCCGCCGTAGATGTCCGTGCCGGTAACCAGGTGGTCGCCAGGCTTCAGCAGCATGGTGACACCGTGGGTGGCCGCCATGCCCGACGCATAGGCCACCGCACGCTGGCCACCGTCAAGCGACGCCTGGACCGCCTCGAAGGCATGCCGCGTCGGCGAGCCGGTCCGGGCGTAGTCATAGTCAGCCGGCCCCGTCGCTGAGGGCAGCACAAAGGTGCTGGCTAGGTGCACCGGCGGCACCACCGCGCCGCTGGTCGGATCAGGCTCTTGCCCGACGTGAATGGCCCGCGTCCGAAACTCCATCGGCTACTCCGCCGCCTCAAGTGCCGCGGCCAGATCGGCAATCAGGTCAGCGGCATCCTCAATGCCACAGGCCATCCGCACCATGTTGTCACTGATGCGGAAGGTTGCCCGCTCTTCCGGCGTGTAGTTCCAGTAACTCATTACCATCGGCTGTTCGATCAGCGACTCGACGCCACCAAGGCTGGGCCCAATTCGTGGAATCGTCACCGCATCGACCACCGCCGCCGTCTGCCGCCAGTTGGCGTCTTTGATGAAGAAGGTCACCAGGCCACCAAAGCCCCGCATCGTGCGGCTGGCGATATCGTGATAGGGGTGATCGGGCAAGCCTGGGTACAGCACCCGCTCCACCCGCGGATGCCCCGCCAGAAACTCGGCTACTGCCTGACCGTTGGCATTGTGACGCTCCATCCGCAGGGCGAGCGTCTTCAGTCCGCGTTCCAGCAGGTAGGCGTTGTGGGGTGAGTTGACCCCGCCCATGATGCCCCGCAGTTTCCGCACCGGCTCAAGCAACTCCGCCGAACCGGTCACCGTCCCGGCCAGCAGGTCGTTGTGACCGCCGAGATATTTCGTGGCCGAATGAAGCACGAAGTCAACACCGGCCTCAAGGGGACGGACGTTGTAGGGCGTGCAGAGCGTGGCATCGATCAGGGTCAGCACCCCGTTCCGGCGGCCAATTTCGGCAAACCGCTCGCTATCGACCACGCTCAGGTGCGGATTGGTGGGAGACTCACTGATGATGAACTTGGTCCGCGGCGTGATCGCCGCCTCCATCGCATCGTAGTCGCAGGTTTGCACCTCCCGGAAGCCCACGCCAAATCGGGTCAGGTGCTTACGACAGAACTCTCGACTGCGGTGGTAGCACTCATCAAAAAAAATGATCTCATCGCCAGCGTCGACGTGCGCCATCAGCAGGCCGACAAAGGCCGCCATGCCACTGGAAAACAGCACGCTCGCCTCCCCAGCATCGAGGGCGGCCAATTTCTCTTCGACGACCTTCTCGCCAGGATTGCCGTAGCGGCCATACTCCTCCCGAGTCTGCCCTTCCTCCAGGAAGTCAACGATCGCCTGGGTATCCGGGAAGGTGTAGGTCGAGGCAGCGAAGATTGGATCGGTGATCGCAAACCCGGGCTTCACATGGTCTTCACCGGCATGCACCGCCAGCGTCGACGGACCGGCGACGGGCCGACGGCGAACAGACGAATCGGGAACAGTCGGGGTTGGTTCAATCACAGCATCTTGCGGGAGTGCGGGCGACGGAGACTGCGGCATGGGACCGTACCAAGGGAACGACCTTGAGCATCCTGATAACCGGACAACATCCTAAGTGTAGCCGATCGCCACGGACATGCTGCCGCTGGGGATGGGTTATGACGGAAGTTCCACGATATTGCCGAACCGGAACCGGCAACGGTAGAACAGGCCTTGTATTCAGTAGGCCTGCCGGTGGC
>JBDQOY010000157.1:0-11283 GCA_040260935.1 Pirellulales bacterium | reverse complement strand
TCGCCGCGTGCTCACCGGCCAGCTTCCCGAAGACGATGAGGTCCGACAGTGAGTTGCCGCCCAGCCGGTTGGCGCCGTGCAGCCCCGCGGCCACCTCTCCGGCTGCGAACAGGCCCGCCACTGTCCTTCGATCTCGTCAGCCGTCAGAAGCACGGGCTGCGACCCACAAAGACTTGGCGTTGTTCATCGCATGGGGCATGGATCAACTCGCGTTCTCGCGATCTCCTACAGGTGAATCGGGGGCGGGTGGAAACCCGGCGTCGAGCAGCTGCTTGAGTTCAGAGACGATCGGGGCCGCGGCGGGATCGTCCGCGCGGTTGTGATATTCCCCCGGGCTCGTGGCGTGATCGTAGAGTTCGACGCCGGCCTCACCACGTGGACCCCATTCGGTATACCGCCACCTGTCGGTTCGCACGCTGCGACCGCTGATCTTCCCGCGACTGACCTGCGTGTAGGCGGCCTGCTTGCCCGGCAGGGAAGCGTCGGAAAGAACGGGCCGCAGGCTCACGCCCGACAGCCGATGGGGAGCCTCGAGGCCCGCGTAATCGACAAGCGTCGGGTAGAGATCGACGAACTCCACCAGCGCGTCGGTGGCCTGGCCCATCCCCGCAGCACCGGGGACCCACGCAATCAGCGGGGCCCGCGCGCCGAGTTCATAGACCGTCACCTTGTTCCACCATTCATGCTCGCCGAGATGGTAGCCGTGGTCGCCGGCCAGGATCACGATCGTGTCGTCCCAGAGCCCGTGCCGATTCAGGGCGTCGAGCACACGGCCGATCTGGGCGTCGGCATAACTGACGCAGGCGTGATAGGCACGCTTGAACTCCCGCCGCTCGCGGTCGGTGAAGTCGGCGAAGTCGCGGTGGCTGGGGATCGCCAGGCGGACCTGCGGGCTCCGGTCGGCGGGCTCGTCGGCGAGCCTGACCGAATCCTCTGGATAGAGGTCGAAGTAGCGGCGCGGGGCGACGAACGGGTCGTGGGGCTTGTGGATGCCCAGCGCGAGGAAGAATGGCTTGTCGTGATGGTTATCGAGGACACGGAGGGCCTCGGTGACGTTGACGCCGTCGGGCTGGTCCTCGTCGCCGCCGTCCGCCGCCAGCCACCGGCACCACTTCAGCCGGCCGTCGGTCAGGTTGCGGCCCTCACCCGTCCGGCCCGCCGCGGGGGCATGGGCCTGACTATCAAAGAAATGCTCCCAGGATCGGGGATCCTGAAACGGTACCGGCCTGCCGTGTGCGTCTTGGCCCAGGTGGTAGATCTTGCCGATCCCGGCAGTGAAATAGCCAGCTTCTCGAAACACCTCCGGGAGGGTGACCAGATCAGGCAGCCGGCTGCGGAAGGGCACGTCGTTGGAGATGATCCCTGTCTCGTCAGGCCGCAAGCCGGAGAGAAACGACGCACGGCTCGGATTGCAGACCGGGTATTGCACGTAGGCGTTGTGGAAAAGCATTCCCTTCTTGGCCAGCCGGTCGATGTGCGGGGAGCGGACGTCGGCGACCCCATAGCAGCCGAGTTCCGGCCGCAGGTCGTCGGCGACGATCAGCAGCACGTTCAGGGGCTTATCGGCAACTGCCGGGGAGGGCATCCCGATCGCGACGATCAGCCCGACGAGCAGGAGGAGGGCCGCTCGCAGGTGTCGCGGCTGAAGAAGCGTCGGATTGCTTGGCGGCATGGTTGTTTCCTAAAGACAAGAACAGGCTCTTCGACCGCAGAAGGGATGGTCGTTGCCCATCTCTTTTATTACGACAAGAGGCCTGCCTGTGCCATTTCGGTGGCACTTTGCCGCCGGTCATCGGAAGAGATAGGGGTGAAAGCTGTCTCTCAGGCCAAGGATCGTCGTGACACCTAAGCCGATGTTGTCTCCTCGAGGCAACGACTTCAATCCACTACGAAAACCGCACCCCCAAGCGGATAGCATGCCGCCGCCGCGATTGTGCGGAATCAGAAAAACACAAGATTACTGACGAGAAATGATAAAAAAGACAAGCAAGATGAGCACGATATCATGCACCCGCTCCGCCCGATCTGTTGCCACTGAGATGATTGCAAAACACACTGTCTTGATTGCATTTCTGGGGGTTGCCACTGGGACATGTACGGCTGGTCTTGCCTCCGATGCCAAGGTGAAACCGAATGTCCTGTTCATCGTTTGCGATGACCTCAACACGCATGTGTCGCCATCGGGATACGGTGCCATTGTCACTCCGAACCTCGAGTCGCTTGCGCGGGAAGGCATGACCTTCAGCTGTGCCTTCTGCCAATACCCAGTGTGCGGGCCGTCGCGTGCCTCCCTGCTCAGCGGCCTCTATCCGGAGTCCACCGGCGTACTCGACAACAAAACGGATATCCGACAGACGCGGCCTGGGGCCGTCACGTTGCCGCAGCATTTCCGGGAGAACGGCTACTGGACCGCCGGTGTGGGCAAGGTCTTTCATAGCGTGAAGTCAGATCAGGGCGAACGGGCTTGGAGTGTCCCGGCCCAACGGTTTGACAACGATGAACTTCCGATCGTCACCCAAGCCCGTCGGAATTTCGAAGCCGACCACGGATCAATCGACGCTCCCAGGAACCGAAAGGCCTGGAAAGAAGTCGCACAGACAGCCGCCGAGCCATTGCTCTCACAAGGGACGCCAGTCGGGCACGGCCCAAGCGGCCTGACAGACGAACAGCACAAGGATGGAAAGAATGCTCGGCAGGTCATCTCCTGGCTGAAGGACAGGACCTACGGCGATAAGCCGTTCTTCATTGCCCTCGGTATCCAGAAGCCACATGTCCCGTTCCTCGCGCCGCAGAAGTACTTCGACATGTATCCGCGGGACAAGATCGTTTTTCACCGCGACGATCCGAACCTGTGGGATTCGCTTCCACCGAGTGCGAAGTCGGGAAGATACGAGGGTTTCGGCTTCGAATTGGGCAAGGAAAATCCGGCCTTGCGCCGCGAATACATTCAGGCCTATCACGCCTGCGTCAGCTTTCTCGATGTCCAAATCGGGCTGGTCCTGCAGGAACTCAAAAACCAGGGGCTTTGGGACAACACGATCATCGTCCTGACTTCGGACCACGGCTACCACCTCGGCGAGCACTTCATGTGGGGCAAGGTGACCCTATTTGACATCGGCGCCAAGGTTCCGTTTATCGTCCGGGCCCCAGGCGTGACCGCGGCCGGCAGCCGTTCGGACGCCATGATCGAACTGCTGGACGTGTTTCCGACCCTGACCGAACTGGCCGGACTAAAGACGCCGAGTCACCTGCAAGGCACGTCCTTAGCGGCTCTGCTCAGGGACCCGACTGGCAATCGTGAGAGGCAGTACGCGTACAGCATTGTTTCCCGCGGACCCAACCTGGGTTATGCGATTCGAGATCAACAGTGGCGATACGCAAAATGGCCGGATGGGGAAGAACTGTACGACCTCACAAAAGACCCCCACGAACGCCACAATCTGGCCAACGATGCTGTACACCAAGAAACACGAAAGGCCATGCGTAAAGCGTTGGCTGCAAAACAGAAGCTAGCGGAGTCCAAGCGACTTCAATGATGAAGTGAACCAATCTCATGCCGGCGACGGCCTCAAGGCCGAGGCCGGGATCGTCTTCGCGTTGGTGAGGCCCGCTTACGCGAGCAGTTTCCGCAGCACGAACGGCAGGATGCCGCCAGCGCGGAACTGGTCGAGTTCCACCGGCGTGTCGATCCGCACCGTGCAGGGAATTGTCTGCGTGGTGCCGTCGGGCTTGGTGGCGGTCACCTCGACCGTACCCCGCGGCGTGAGGCCGTCAAAGGGAATGTCGAAGGTCTCTTCACCCGTCAGGCCGAGATCCTGCCACGACTTTGGCAGCACCAGCGGCAGGACACCCATGCCAACCAGGTTCGACCGGTGGATCCGCTCAAAGCTGGTTGCCAGCACTGCCCGCACACCGAGCAGCATCGTGCCCTTGGCGGCCCAGTCGCGGGAACTGCCGGTGCCATATTCAGCCCCGGCCAGCACCACGAGTGACTCACCCCGCTCACGGTACTTCACTGCGGCATCGTAGACGGCCATCTGTTCACCCTCAGGCAGCAGCCGGGTCACGCCCCCTTCGGTGCCGGGGGCCAGCAGGTTGCGGATGCGGATATTGGCAAAGGTGCCACGGGTCATCACCCGGTCGTTGCCGCGGCGGGCGCCATAGCTGTTGAACTCCTCTGGCGGCACGCCATGCTCAACCAGATAGCGGCCGGCCGGGCTGTCCTTGGCAATGCTGCCGGCTGGCGAGATGTGGTCGGTCGTCACACTGTCGCCCAGGGCCAACAGCACTCGGGCCCCGCTGACGCTCACCGGTGGGGTCGCCTCACGGGTCAGTTCCGCCAGGAACGGCGGCTCTTGAATGTAGGTGCTCTCGTCCTTCCATTCGTAGAGGTCGCCCGCTGTCGTCGGCACGGCGTTCCAGCGTTCATTCGACTGCCAGACGTTGCCGTAGCGGCTCTGGAATTGCTCTGGCACCACCGCCGCAGCCACCGTCTGCCGCACCTCCTCGGGCGTCGGCCAGATTTCGTGAAGGTAGACCGGCTGGCCGTCACTGCCAGTGCCGAGTGGATCGGTCTCGAGATTGATGTCGATCGTGCCGGCCAGGGCATAGGCCACCACCAGCGGCGGGCTGGCCAGCCAGTTGGCCTTCACCAGTGGGTTGACCCGTCCTTCAAAGTTGCGATTGCCGGAGAGCACCGCGGCAGCCACGAGGTCGCCTTCGGTCACGGCGGCAGCCACCGGCGGCGGCAGTGGCCCCGAGTTGCCGATGCAGGTGGTGCAGCCATAGCCGACCGTCTCGAAGCCCAGAGCATCGAGGTCGCTGGCCAGGCCTGACTTCTCCAAATAGTCGGTGACAACGCGGGAGCCGGGGGCGAGGCTGGTCTTCACCCAAGGCTTGGTGGCCAGGCCCTTGGCCACTGCCTTGCGGGCGAGCAAGCCGGCGGCCACCATCACGTTGGGGTTGCTGGTGTTTGTACAACTGGTGATAGCCGCGATCACCACGGCCCCGTGACCAATTTCGGCGGAGTGACCATTGTTGGCAACAGTGGCGTGCCGGGCCAGTTCGGCCTCCGGCAACGCAAAGCCGCGGCTGGCAGTCGGCGCGGTCAGCGCCTCGTGGAAGGCCTGCTTGACCTGCACCATCGGCACCCGGTCCTGCGGCCGCTTGGGCCCGGCCAGGCTCGGCACCACGCTGCCCAGGTCAAGCGCGAGTCGCTTGGTGAATTCTGGCTCTGCCGCCGTCGCGGTGTGGAACAGCCCCTGCTCCTTGGTGTACCGCTCGACAAGCTCAACCTGCTCAGCCGACCGGCCGGTCAGCTTCATGTAGGCCAGCGTCTCATCATCCACGGGGAAAAAGCCCATGGTCGCCCCATACTCAGGCGCCATGTTGGCGATCGTCGCCCGGTCGGCCAGGGTCATGCCAGCGAGCCCCGCTCCAAAGAACTCAACAAACTTGCCGACGACACCCTCTTTCCGCAGGGCCTCGGTGACGGTCAGCACCAGGTCGGTCGCCGTCGCCCCGGCCGGCAGCTGGCCGGTCAGTTCAAAGCCGACCACTTCTGGCATCAGCAGCGACAGCGCCTGGCCGAGCATGACCGCCTCGGCCTCGATGCCCCCCACGCCCCAGCCGACGACGCCGAGGCCATTGATCATGGTGGTGTGGCTGTCGGTACCAACAAGGGTGTCGGGCACGGCGACGGGAGTGCTGCCTCCAGCCGGATCGGGCCGCAGGAAGACGCCGCCAGCCAGAAACTCAAGATTCACCTGATGCACAATGCCAATCGCCGGCGGCACCACGCGGAAGTTTTCAAAGGCCTGCTGGCCCCACCGCAGGAAGGCATAACGTTCGGCGTTGCGGCCAAACTCAATATCGACGTTCTTGGCGAGGGCGTCGGCCGTGCCGAAATAGTCGACCTGCACCGAATGGTCGATCACCAGATCGACCGGCACCAGCGGGTTGATCTTGTTGGCGTCGCCACCCAGCCGCTGCATCGCGGCCCGCATCGCCGCCAGATCGACTACGCAGGGCACGCCGGTAAAGTCTTGCAGGACCACCCGCGATGGCTTGAAGGGCACCTCAACAGCGGCCGGGCGGGCGGCTTCCCAGGTGGCCAGATTGCGAACGTCCTGCTCGGTGACTTCGTAGTCGTCACAGGTCCGCAGCAAGGCTTCCAGAATCGTCCGCAGGCAGTAGGGCAGTCGGGCGGTGTTGGTCACGCCGGCATCATCGAGAGCCCGCAGGCGGTAAAGCGTGGCGGAGCCAGAGCCGGTGTCAAAGCTGGAACGGGCAGAAAATGGGTCGATTTTCGTCGCGGCCATGGGAAAGCGAGTCTTGCTGAAAGGGGGAAAACTGGCGGGAGAAACGGGGGCTTGCTGCCGGTTCAAACCGCCTGCAGGCCTGCGAGCATGATAGCAGCAGGCAGAATCTATTTCGGTCGGCTCCTGGAAAAGAAAAATTTGATTCGACATGCCAGCTGGCGTCGTGTATAGTCTTGGTGTCGGGCATGAAGCCCCAACCACCGAACAAAAAACCGATCTTTTCAGCGGCTGTTCCCCCCCCAAAGACCCACACTTCTAGAGCCGCTTTGAGGCCCCGCAGTTTCCCCAACTGCGGGGCCTTTTCCATGAATGCTTGAGTTTTTCCCGCTTCCGCTGAGGCATGCCGACTCCCCGAATGGCCTCCGGTTTGGGGGCTGGATTAGACTCCGAAAAGGCACGTCGCCGTCCAGCCCGACCCCTTTCAGGGAATTGCTCTCATGTCCATGCTCGCTGGCATCCCCGCCCTGCTACTGTCACCACCACTGGCTATTTCAATACGCCGCATGCTCTGGAACATGCCGCCGCTATACGCCCTCGGCGGCACGGTGTTGCTGATCACTATTGTCGGGCTCTGGGTTGCATCGCGGTGGTAACTACCACTCCCTGACCGGTGGCTGGGCCAAGGCCTTCCAGACCGGTTTCTTGCAGGTGCTGCCTGAGGATCCGCTCAACCTCGGCAACGGTTTCAAGGTGGTGATGGATCTTCGTATGGGTCGCCTTCACATCGAGTTCACTTACGACCGGGCTGTAGCGAGCACTCGACTCTGGCACCACGCAATCACTGCGTTCACCAGTGAGCGTGTGATGGGCAACGCCAACCAAGGTGTGCAGCGAAACCCAGCAAGGTGGCTGGAGATCGTGAACCGCCCGCAGCAATGGTGAACTCGGCTCAAGCAGCTGCACCGTCGTCGGCAGGTTCTGTTCAAATTCGGGCCGAAACGCTCCCGGGTTAGCCGCCACCAGCATCCGGTGGATGGCAGTCAGTTCCGGTGGTCGCCGCACGGTCAGGGAAGCCAGTCTGCCAACCCCAAGAGATGCCAATGACGAGCCACGATGGGGCGTGGCGATAAACACCACTCGCTTGATGAATGGCGCTGGCCGAAAGAAGAGGGCTGAGCCAACTTTTTGCCGCAGTTCTGGCGGCATCCGCATCTGCTCAAAGGGAACCGTCGCCATCGTCTCCCACAGATGGTTCCCTGAGTTCACCACCTGCAACTTGGCATGCAGGCCACCCATGCTGTGACCGATTAGCACAAGGTTTTGGAGGCAGGGATCGCTGCCTTCGGGATCAAGTTCCTTGACCGCCCGGGCCAGGCTTTGTCGCAACACGGCAGATGCTGGCAAGAAGGAGGCCCCGGTGGGGTAGTGATAGACCCACGGCTCAAAACAACGCTGGAACATTGGACAGGCCCGCAGTTCATTGAGAAGATCGAACCAGGTGCCCTCGTCACTGGCGAGCCCATGAATAAAGACGACGGGGATCCGGCCCTTCACATGCGGCTGCAGAAACTCCAGGCGTGGCTCGGTGTCGGCTCCCCCGAAGGGCTGCAAAAAACCGGCCACACCCGATTCAGGCATGCGGTCAAGCATGTCGAGTAGCGGCATGCTGAAGTCGGCGGCAAGCGGTGGCCGGGCCGGGCCGATATGGACGCCGGCCACCTCCGCCGGATCTACCAGATCGAGTACCGCCGGCGCCGGTTCGCGATAAAGCGGCCCGGCCAGTTTGTGCAGAGGCTTTTCTCCACCGGGCTGGCGAAACCGAAGCACAGCAGTTGCAGCAATCGACTGACGCGGAGGACGAAAGTCAGCCTCGACTGTCCCTTCATGACCAGCTTTGACCCGCACGGTGACTGGCAAGCCAAAGCCAAAGCGACCATGGCACCGGCGAATGCGTTTGTCGGCAGGCGGCTGATGGGGCTCGTGGCGTTAGAACCTGGCAGAGACCAGCGGCAGGCCCCTAAACATCACTGGCACACGGATCGGGCTGTACCGGGAGCCCACCCAGAGCCCATCGGGCCTGAGTCGGCCCTGCTCGCGGGCCGTCTCCAACAGCCCGGCAAGGGCTTCGTCATAGCTGATCGTTGCCTCTTCGATCACCCCGGGTGACTCCGGTGCTGACCAGATGGCATTCCAGGCAGCCTCGGCCGCCGCATAGTAGGCCTCAACCGTGAGGTGCTCACAGCCATCTCGCATCCGGCAGGCGGCTTTGGCGTAGTCACGGCTGTCACCGAGATAACCGGCAGCCGCCGCGCAGCGGTCCTGCTGCGACTGTGCCGGCAGTCTGACAGCCGCTGCCGGTGGTGCCGCAGCGGCCGGGAAGGCCACAAGCCCAACCAGCACAAGACCGGCAAGGCGCAACCAACGCTGCCACTTGGCTGTCGTGTCTGTCCCGATGGCCATCGGCCCAAGCCCCCTTTCCCCTTCTCTCGAAAGGTATCGGGCCGGTGGCCGTGGCTGGGCAAGTTTTTCAGAGACCGGCCGCTTTGATTGCCAGAGGTTGGGGCAGCCAGCGGCCACAGTCAAGGTAAGAACGCCGCACCGGTTGCGCCTCAGGGTTTCGATCATTGCCAGAGCCGCCCCGAATTGCCTGGTTTAAAAACCAGTCGGAGCCTTGGGCCTGTGAGCCCGGAAGCCAGTCAGCCTGCTCGCGGCCCAAGCGTTTTCGGGCCCACGCCAACGGCATCGGCAATCCGATCGACTGACTCAAGATCGGTGTGGAGGTAGCGGATGAGTCCCTTGGGCGCGAGGTTAAAGAACACCCTTCCATCGGTCTGCCAGGACTCGCCGTCGTGACGAAACTCAGCGGTTGCCGCCCGGACATTCGAGACTGCCTCAACCTCCTCCATGCCCCCCCCTTCGATCGCCTCGAAACAGACCTCAATGGCGACCAGCGCCCGCAGCTCACCAGTCTTGCGGTCGCGGGCGTAGCTCACCTCATCTTCAAAGGCGACATCAGACCAACGCAGCCCACGGGGCTTGCCACTGGAACTGGCTCGGTCAATGAACTTGGCCTCAAGCTGCTCGCGTTGCCGGCGAAAGTCTCGTTGCCGCCGGGCCAGCCGTTCAACCTGTCGGGCAGCCTGCAGCGGCCGAATGACAAAGACGGAAAGGGCTAGGCCAGCGAGGATGCCACCAGCAAGCGTGGCGAGAGAAAGAAGTATGCCCATTGCTTCACCCTTTGTTTCCAAACCAGCTGCCCGACCAGCAAACTACCCGACCGGCGAATTGCCCAGGAACCGCCTCTCTTGGTTACCGCCAGTGTACGAGTCGGCAGATGATTGGGCAAAATATTCACGGACGATATTTGGCTACCCCCTTTGCCACTCGACGCCCTCACCTGGCTTGCCGCCCCGACACCCCGCTGAGACCCACTGATGCCTCGCTCCTCCTCCGCACCCTCTCGTCGCCCCAGTCGCCCTGCTTCCCGGTCTGCGGGGTCTGCGAGACTCTTCGGCGCCCATCACTCGATTGCCGGCGGAATGCCCAAGGCCGTCGAGCGGGCTGTGGAGACTGGCTGCAACTGTTTGCAGGTCTTCACCCGGAATATCAACCAGTGGGCAGTCAAGCCGCTTGACCCTGCCGTGGCCGCAGCCTTTCGTGATGCGGTGGCAGAAGCCGGCCTGAAACTGGTTGTTGCCCACGATTCCTACCTGATCAACCCGGCCTCCGCCGATGACGACCTGCGTGAGAAATCGATCGCTGGCCTGGTCACTGAACTGGAGCGGGCTGACATGCTTGGCATTCCGTGGGTGGTTGCCCATCCTGGCGCAGCTGGCGAGCAGGAACGAGCCGTTGCCGTCAGACGAGTTGCTGATGGTATTGCTGAGGCCCTCAAGCGGACCAAAACCCTCAGCAGTGGCATCCTCATTGAAACCACAGCCGGCCAAGGCTCGTGCCTGGGTGACACCTTTGCCGAAATCGCAGCCATGCTCAAGCGTATTGACCGCGCCAAGACCCTTCAGCCGCGGGTCGCTGTCTGCCTCGATACCTGCCATGTCTTTGCAGCGGGCTATCCGCTGAGCCCGCGTTCGGCCCTGGATGAGACCCTGCAGGAGTTTGACCAGACGATTGGTCTGAAGCGGCTCAAGCTCATTCACGCCAATGACTCCAAACGCGAACAGGGCTCACACGTTGACCGTCATGAAGCGATTGGCAAGGGGCACATCGGCCAGGCCGCTTTCAAACTGCTGGTGACCCACCCCAAGCTGAAGAAGGTGCCCTTCATCTTGGAAACACCGAAAGAAGGTGCCGACGGCAAACCCGACCCGGCGAATGACATTCGCAACCTACAGCTGCTCAGACGCATGGCAACCTGAAAACGGCTCTCAAATTGATAACTGTGACCACCATTCAGAGCCACCGGCTTACCAGACGGGCAAATCGAAAGTTACTTTCACCGTCCCGGACGATGGCACGACGTTCGATATTGCGATGACGAGCAAATAAGCCGTGACCACGCATTCTGGCGTCCTCTTCAGCACAGGAAGCCGCACGCTCGTGCTGAGGCTCTCTGACGAGGGGCTTATGCCGCCCTGAGGGCTGCGGCCTCGTTCGCCGGGAACCGGTAGCCGAAGGTATCGATTTCAAAGGCATACCGCCTGGCCACGAGGGCCTGAGCGGGGCGTGTGTAAAGTGCCTCGACCGTCGCTGCTGGGCGACGCTGCCCCGCCTTGTAGCGAGGCAGCCGGTCTGGCTCATACGGAACCGAGAGACGCTCACAGATTTTCATCAGATCTGCAAGCAACGTCTCATGCCGAATGACAGCATCCACGCAGATCTCACCATCGAGGGTGTACATCCCACGATCAATAACTTTCCGGCGGCAGAGGAAGTCATAGAACCGTACCTGCTCTGCACTCATGCCCCAAATGGTCGCCGCCATCACTCGGCGACTCCAGGCTGCGACATGCTTGGCACCCAGGTGCTCAAACGCCGAAATACACTTTTGATACGGATTTCGGAC
>JBDQOY010000156.1:0-6009 GCA_040260935.1 Pirellulales bacterium | reverse complement strand
CGGCAGTTGCGGGCCGATGAGCACTTCGAGGTCCAGGAGAAGGAACACACCGTCAGCCTGACCGAGGCCGGCGTCCGTCAGGCCGAGAAACTGGCTGGGGTCGAAAGTTTTTACACCGCCGGCAACATGGAGTGGCCGCACCTGATTGACAACTCGCTGAAGGCCCATCACCTCTACAAGCGGGACGTTAATTACGTCGTTCAAGACGGCGACGTGGTGATTGTCGATGAATTCACCGGCCGCCTCATGCCCGGCCGCCAGTGGTCGGATGGCCTCCACCAGGCGGTTGAGGCGAAGGAAGGAGTTCGCATCAAGGAGGAATCGCAGACTCTTGCCACCGTCACCCTCCAGAACTTTTTCAAGCTCTACAACAAGCTTGGCGGCATGACCGGCACCGCCATGACCGAAGCCAACGAGTTCTGGAAGATCTACCACCTCGATGTCATCGCCATTCCGCCAAACCGAACGCTGCAGCGAATCAGTCATCCCGACGTCATCTTCCGGACCGAACGGGAAAAGTGGATTGCTGTAGCGGACGAGATTGAGAGGATCAATCGCTGGGACACCCTCAGCCTAGGCAACGGCACCTGGAAGATCGGCACGATTACCAAGGAAACGAGCGACGGCTTTGAGTTCCAGCCGAAGGGTGAAAAGCAGACCGAGACGGTCCGCAGCAACACGGTCAAGGAGATCCAGCGGCACGGCCTGCCAGTGCTCGTCGGCACCGTGTCGATTGAAAAAAGCGAACGCCTCGCGGCGTTGCTCGACAAGCGCGGCGTTTCACACCAGGTCCTCAACGCCAAGCAACACCAGCGAGAGGCTGATATTGTCGCCCAGGCAGGCCGTCTCGGCGCGGTGACAATCGCCACCAACATGGCCGGCCGCGGCACCGACATCATCCTCGGTGGCAACGCCGAGACGATGGCCTGGGCCACCCTCCAGCACACCTACCCGACCCGGCTCGATGTGCCGCGGGATGAGTGGGATTCCCTCGTGGCCGAGATTTCCGGCCGTGAAAACATGAAGACCGAGGGCGAACGCGTGCGGGAGATGGGTGGCCTCCAGATCATCGGGACCGAGCGGCACGAGTCCCGGCGGATCGACCTGCAGTTGCGTGGTCGCTGCGGCCGCCAGGGTGACCCCGGCAGCAGCCGCTTCTACCTGTCTCTCGAAGACGACCTGATGCGAATCTTCGCCGGCGAATGGGTGAAGAACATCCTCACCCGCCTAGGCATGCAAGACGGCGAGGCGATCGAAAGCCGGATGGTGACGCGGCGTGTCGAGGCGGCCCAGAAAAAGGTCGAGGAACGCAACTTCGAAATCCGCAAGAATCTCCTCGAGTACGACGAGGTGATGGATGAACAACGGAAGCGAGTCTATGGCTTCCGGCAGCGAATTCTTGACGGTCGTGAGACCACCGATGAGGCCGTTGACCGCGACGGTGAATGCCGTGAACTGATCCTTGAAATGGTCGATCGCCAGGTTGATCATCACATCGGCACATTCCTCGATCGGGACTATGGGGCGCAGACGTTCGCTAGCTGGGCCTCCTCGCAACTGGCCTGTGAACTCGACAGTGGTGACTTCCGCGGCCTCAGTGCGGACGAGGCCATCCGGCTGGCACACGACCGGGCAACCCGACAAGCCGAGGCGCAGATTTTTGAGGCGGTGGAGGAGAACCTTCCCGAAAGTGAGGACGAGCTTGACTGGAACTGGGGGGCTCTGGCCAGTTTTGCCAACGCCCGCTGGAGGCTGTCGGTGAACGACCGCGACCTGAAACGCGTCGGCCGGGCTGACGTTGCCGAGTGGCTGCAGCACCGGGCCGCAGAGGCAATCGCCAAGGCCGACCTCAGCGAAGGTGAAAAGTTCCTGGCCCCCGACTTCGGCCTCCGCTCCGCTCGCGGCTGGACCGAGTGGCGTTTCGGTGTCGACCTGACTGATGCCGACCTGGCACACATCTCACAGGCTGACCCCGACCCTGAGGGCTTCAAGCAGATTGTCCGAGAAAAGGCCCGGGCCGCCTATCAGCAGCGGGAGGTCGAATATCCCGTGCTGGTCGGCCTGGCTCACTTCAGCGGCCAACAGAGCGACGGCTCCAAGCGACTCGACCGCAGTGGACTCCTCACCTGGGCCCGGGACCGATTTGATCCGAATCTCGACGAGGCATCCCTGGCTGCCCCCGGTCTCGATGAACTGAAACGCACGCTGGTGGCGGCCAGCAAACGCCGCCACGACCAACCTGCCGCGCCCCGCGAGGAGATGCAGCGGATGGAGCGGGCAGTGCTGCTGCAGATTCTCGACAATGCCTGGAAGGATCACCTGCTGGCTATGGACCACCTGCGAAGTAGCGTCGGCCTCCGCGGCTACGCCCAGGTCGATCCCAAGGTGGAGTACAAGCGCGAGGGCATGCGAACCTTTGACCTGATGTGGAGCGGCATCGATGAACGGGTGGTCGATATCGTCTATCGCATCGAACAGGTTGAAGACGACGCGTTGCGGAGCACCTGGCGTGAAACCGCTGCCATTCACGAAGACTCCCCATCCGCCGCAACCCTTGAACAGTCAGAGATGCACCCCGCCGATCAGGCTGACCGGGCACCGGCCCAGCCGATCCGTAATGTCGGCGAGAAGGTCTCCCGCAATGACCCCTGCCCCTGCGGCAGTGGCAAGAAGTACAAGAACTGCTGCGCCCGATCGACGAGCGTGCCGACGGGGTGACCGGTGGTGCCGCTGGCCCTCAACCTGCTCTATCTGCTGCTCGGACTGATCGCCCTGCCCTGGGTCGTCTGGCGGCGATTGGCTGGGGGACGTCCGGTCGCCGCCCCCTGGCAGCGTCTGACCGGCAGGATCTCCACTCCTCCCTGCCCGTCCGGTGCCCACCGTATTTGGCTGCATGGTGTCAGCGTGGGGGAAGTCCAACTCCTGGCCACCCTGGTGGCTGAACTCAACCGGCAGGCTGCCGCTCGTGGCCTCGCCATCGACTGCGTTGTCTCGAGTTCAACAACCACCGGCCTCGACCTGGCCGCCCGACGGTTCGGCCCAGAGCGGGTCTTTCCCTGCCCCCTCGATGTCAGCTGGGCAATTCGCCGCGTCTTCCGGCAGGTCCGCCCCGACCTGCTGGTGCTGGGTGAACTTGAACTCTGGCCCACCATGCTGCACACCGCTGGCACCCGGGGCGTGCCGGTGGCTGTCGTCAACGGCCGGATGAGTCCCCGCAGCTTTCGCGGCTACTCCCGGGTGGCCCCGCTGGCCCGAGCGATGCTCCGCCGCGTGAGCCTTGTGCTGGCCCGCTCCGCCGAGGATGCCGAGCGGTTTCGTCAGCGTGGCGCACCAGCCGTGGAGGCAGTCGGGTCGCTCAAGTTTGATGGTGTCATTGGCGACCGGCAGGGTGCCGGGGTGAGGCACCTGCGGGAACTCGCCGGGCTGTCCGAACAGACACCGGTCCTCCTGGCTGGCAGCACCCAGGCCCCGGAAGAAACACTCGCAGTCGAGGCCTTTCTGGCCCAGCGGCCCCGGCATCCCGACCTGCGACTGATTCTCGTTCCGCGGCATGCAGAGCGGGCAGGGGCCATCGCCGCCTGGCTGGACAGCCGCCTGGCTGACTCCGCAGCTGCTGGCATCGACTGGCAGCTCCGGAGTGCACTCACCCCGGCTGAAAACACCTCACCGGTGGCCGTGCTGCTGGTCGATGTCACCGGCGAGTTGGCGTCCTGGTGGGGCGTCGCGACCGTCGCCTTTGTCGGAGGCAGTCTGGACGGCACCCGCGGCGGACAGAACATGATCGAGCCGTCCGCCTATGGGGCAGCGGTCTGCTTCGGCCCACACACCCGCAATTTCCGCACTGAGGTGGCTGAACTGCTGACAGACAACGCCGCCGTGGTGGTCGAGGATGGGGCGGCCTTGTGTCAGTTCGTCGGCCGGTGCCTCGATGAGCCCCAGTTCGCGGCTGGTCTGGGGACCCGAGCCCGCCACGTTGTTGCCCGAAACCGGGGGGCAACCACGACCACGGGGCAGCGTCTGCTGGATCTGCTCGCCACCGAATCCGAACAGCCGGTTGTCGAACCGCGGCAAAAGGCCGATACTGACGGATCGTGAGCGCGACGGACCCTAGACCTGTTCGCTCTGGAAACGAAACCTTTTTTCTGCACGAGGCATCTAACGTGGCTAGCGGCAAGTATCTTTTCACGAGCGAATCGGTCAGCATGGGACACCCAGACAAACTGGCCGACCAGATTTCCGACGGCGTACTCGACGCCTTTCTCGCCCAGGACCCCACCAGCCGCGTTGCCTGCGAGACCCTCGTGACCACCGGCCTGGCAGTGATTGCCGGAGAGATCACCTCCCGAGGCACGATTGACTACCAGAAGGTTGTCCGGGATGTCATCCGGGAAGTCGGCTACACCGACGATGAAATGGGTATCTCCGCCGATACCTGCTCGGTGCTTGTCGCGGTCGGCAAACAGAGCGGTGACATCGCGATGGGCGTCAACGAAGATTCTTCGACCGGCAAGGACATCGGTGCCGGTGACCAAGGGCTCATGTTCGGCTACGCCTGCAATGACACCCCCGAACTGATGCCGCTGCCAATCGCCCTCTCCCACCGGATCCTCAATCGCCTCGCCGATGCCCGCCTCAACGGTGATGTCGACTGGCTGCGGCCGGATTCCAAGAGCCAGGTGACGGTCGAGTATGACGGCGACAAGCCGGTGCGAATCGACACGATCGTGGTCTCCACGCAGCATGCACCACATGTCACCAACGAGGAAATCCAAAACTACATCAGTGAGAAGATCATCAAGCCCGAACTGCCGACTGATCTCGATATCAGCACCATCACCTACCACATCAACCCGACCGGCCGGTTTGTGGTGGGCGGACCGCACGGCGATGCGGGGCTGACTGGAAGAAAGATCATTGTCGACACCTACGGCGGCTGGGGCCGTCACGGCGGCGGTGCCTTCTCCGGCAAGGACCCCACGAAGGTTGACCGCAGCGCTGCCTACATGGCCCGCTACGTTGCCAAAAACATCGTGGCCGCCGGCCTTGCCGATCGCTGCGAGGTGCAGTTGGCCTATGCCATCGGGGTGACCGAACCGGTCAGCGTCCACGTCGACACAGCAGGCTCAGGCACGGTTGATGACGACCGGCTGCGGGATCTGATTCGGGAAAACTTCCCGCTGACCCCCCGCGGAATCATCGAACACCTCGATCTGCGCCGGCCAATCTTCCGCCGGACTGCAGCCGGCGGGCACTTCGGCCGGGACGAATTCCCCTGGGAAAAGACTGACAAGGCCGCGGCACTCGCTGAGGCAGCTGGCGCTGCCGCTGCCGCAGGCTGAGCCTCACCCAGCACAACCAGTGTGGGCCGGTGCGACCGCCGGCCCACACTGGTCACGCGGCTCTGGCTGACCGCCCGTGCCGGCAGTTGACTTCTGCCGAGTGGAGATAAATACCCCATGACCCGTGTGACGCGCCCTGGTGTCGAACCCGGTACTGCCGGGGCAGCAGCGTGTGCTGGGGGACTGAGCCTGGCAACCGCCTCCGGGAGGCTTGGCCCACTGCTCCAGGAGACGGCCGGCCGACTTGCCGTTGCCACACTCGGCTTCATTGCCGGGCTCGTCACGGCCCGCCGTCTGGCCGGCGGTCTGACCGCCCCGATTCACGCGACGGGTTTGCTAGCGGTGGCCATGGCGGGGCTCAGCCTTGTTGCCATTTCTGACTGGGCGACCGGTCCCGAACGGAGGCTGTCAGCCTGGCTCAGCCGGGCAAGCCTTCTGGTCACCCTGTCGGTCCTGAGCATCTCGTCTCCGCTCACCCCGCTGACCAGCCTGCTGGCGGTGGCGATACTGGCCCTGGTGGCCCTGTTGATTGCGTTCCCACCCGCTCGCCTGCTGATGCCGCAGCGAGCCAGGCCGTCCCGACACGGCCGAACGATGGAAATTCGCCGAAGGGGAACTCGCCGAAGCCGGCTGCAGTGGCCTGCTGGCCTTGGGCTGCCCCCTCCTGCCT
>JBDQOY010000155.1:0-6504 GCA_040260935.1 Pirellulales bacterium | reverse complement strand
TGCGGTCGGCCTGCCCCGGCCCGACGACCCTTCCCGCCCTGCCGCTGGACAACCGCCAACGCTAACAGTCGCTGCTCCAGATCGACCGCCACGACCCGTACCCGCACCCGGTCCCCGAGCCGATAGGCATTGCCTGGCCGGTGCCCACTGAGCGTATGAGCCGCCCGATCGTAGCGATACCGATCGTCCGGCAGATCGCCAACCGCCACCAGCCCCTCGGCAGGCAGTTCGATGCCCTGCACAAACAGTCCAAAGCGTTCCACCCCGGTCACCACGCCGTCGAGTTCCGCACCGATACGGCTGCTGAGAAAGTGCAGCAGTTTGAGCTTGACCAGTTCCCGCTCCGCCGCCTCCGCCCGGCGTTCCAACTCGGAACACTGTTCCCCCAACTGGTTCAGCCCCTCGCGGGGCGGCCGCTGGCCAGCGGCCAAGAGGTCGAGTGCCCGATGGACAGTCAGGTCGGGATACCGCCGGATCGGGGAGGTGAAATGGCAGTAGCAGTCACTGGCCAAAGCATAGTGGCCGTCTTCCTGGGGTCCATAGACCGCGCGGGAGAGGCTCCGCAGCACCGCATAATGAACCGCATGTTCTTCAGGGCAATGCCGTACCCGGGCCAGCAGCCGCTGGAGTTCAAACCGGCTTTCAAGCGACTCAACCTCAAACCCGAGTTCCGTGACAAACTCAGTCAACAGCCTCAGTTTGCGAAGATCAGGGGCCGGATGAATCCGCCGCAGGAAGCCTGCCTCTCCCTCGGCGAGCGAACGGGCGACCGCTTCATTGGCCGCCAACATGAACTCCTCAATGATCTGATGGCTCTCGGTGTACTCAACAACGTGCGCCCCGCTGACCCGCCCCGCCGCATCAAGATCAATTTTGACCTCGGGCATGTTCAATTCGAGTGCGCCCCGGTCGATCCTTCGCTGGCGGAGGAGCCGAGCCAGATCCCGCATCCGTTCCAGGAGGCCCCGCACCGCTCCGGTCATCTGCACCGCGGTGGTACGGGGATCGGCCAAGAACTGATCGACTTCTTCATAGCTGAACCGGCGGCGGCTTTTGATGGCCGTCCGTTCAATCGTGGTGGCGATCGGCACACCCTCTGCCGAAAACTCAATCCAGCAGGTCCGAGCCAGTCGGACATGCCCGGGCTGCAGGCTGGCGAGATTGTTCGAGACAATCTCTGGCAGCATCGGAATGACACGGTCCGGCAGATAGACGCTGGTGCCCCGAGCCAACGCCTCTTGATCTAGAGGCGAGCCCTCCCGCACGAAATGCGCGACGTCGGCGATGTGCACCCCGAGCAGCCAGTGGTCGCGTTCAATCCGCTTTAGTGAAATGGCGTCATCGAAGTCCCGGGCATCGACCGGATCGATCGTCACCACGACCTCGCCGGTCAGATCGCGTCGATCACTGGGCACCTCATCACCAAAGGCTGCCGCCTGCCGCCGGGCATCCTCCAGCACCACGTCGGGAAAGTCTCCCGGCAGGCCGAATTCAGCAATCACCATGCGGGTGTCGACTCCGGCCTCTCCGGCCGCCCCCAGCACCTCAACAATCACGCCTTCGCCATCCCGCACCAGACTGGGAAAGCGGATCAGTTCAACCACCACCTTGTTGCCGGCATGCGCCGACTTGGCCCCCGGGTCACCCACCCAGACCGCCCGCGGAAACTGAGTGCCATCGACCTGCACCCAACACTGCCCGGCTGACTCAAACGCCGTGCCGACAAACCGGGTGGTCTGCCGCTGGAGCACCTCGATCACCTCGCCCGCCGGCCCCGGACGGCCGACATTGCGGCCCTTGCTCAGCCGCACCCGGACCGTGTCGCCATTGGCGGCATCGCCCGACGCTGCGGCTGGTATACGAATATCAGCCGCGCGGTCCCCAGGAGGTGCGTCAAGGGGATGAACAAACCCATACCCCTGCCGACTCCGTCGAAATCGGCCGACCACCAGTGAGGCCGCCCCAGACGGACGGGGCGGAGAAGAGGAGCGAAGTCGATTCATGAGTGGGCGGTACGGCCCCGGAAGAATTTGCGGCCCAGGTTGGGATGGTACTGCGTCCAGCCATCGTCGAGCGCCGCCTCGGACTGAAACAGCTGCAACGTTCCCGCCATGCGAGCATCGAGGGCATCAAGGTGGTGAAGCGCCAGGGCCTCGAGGGTCATCGGCAACTTCGGCGCCCCATAGGCGTACTCGCCATGATGGCTGGCCACCATGTGCTTGATGCGATTGCGAAGTTCCTCATCAAAGGGCTGACCCGTGCGGAGTTCGACGGCATGAATCTTCTCCTCCACGATGTCGAGCCCCAGCAGCACATGTCCCAGCAGCTGCCCCGACTCGGTATAGGAAAACCCTTTTTCATTCTCGAGTTCGACGGTCTTGCCGATATCGTGCAGCAACACTCCCACGAGGAGGAGGTCACGATCGAGTTCGGCGTAGAGCGGTGCGATGCGATCGGCCAGGCGAAGCAGCATGACCACATGTTCCAGCAGGCCGCCCGCATAGGCATGATGCTGCTTGACCCCCGCGGGGCAGCGTTCGAAGGCCTCCATCAACTCGGTGTCGGCCAGCAGTTCTTCAGCGACCAACTTCAACAAGGGATGTTCCAGCGACGCAGCAAAACCGTCTAGCTCTTTCCGGAGTTCCTGCACGGCTGCCCGCGGCAAGACCCGGAAGGCTGCCTCATCGACACTGGTCGGATCGACCCGTTCAATCGCGGTGAAGATGATCTGCAGGGCACCCGAGTAGAGCTGGGTCACGCCGACGACCCGCACATAGTCGCCTTCCTCGAACGCTGCAAAGTGCTCGTCCGAGGCGTTCCACATCCGACCAGTGATCATTCCGCTGCGGTCGGCCAGTTCCAGCTGCAGGTAGAGTTGCCCATGGCGATTGGGCCGCAACTGCTTGCGAGTGGCCAGAAAAACCTGGTTGATCTCCGCTTGGGCCGCTAGTTCCGTGACGCACTTCTGGCGGCTCCGCGACGGCGACAGGACATCACGAAACGGCGAGGCAGGAGGCATGCAATCAATCCGACGCGGGCAGGGGCTTAGGGCAATCGCCGGCATGCAGTCCGCCGGCCCCCGGAGTCTAAGGCCGGGCGGCCGCGGGGGACAACCAAGTCGCTACAATCGGCGACGAAGGGCCGCAGCCCGTCTGCGTCCTGTTCCGCCACCCCCGAAGCCTGAGGCTGCCGAACCCCATGCCGAAACATGCAATTTCGCCCACCCGTCAAGAGGACTATCCCGAGTGGTATCAGCAGGTTGTTCGGGCTGGTGATTTGGCCGAAGCCTCCCCGGTGCGGGGCTGCATGGTCATCAAGCCAAACGGCTTCGCGATCTGGGAGCGAATGCAGGGCATCCTCGACGGCATGTTCAAGGCGACCGGCCATCGCAATGCCTACTTCCCGCTCTTCATCCCGCTCTCTTACCTTGAGCAGGAGGCAAAGCATGTTGAGGGCTTTGCCAAAGAGTGCGCGGTGGTAACGCACCACCGGCTGGAACTCGGCCCTGACGGCCGGCTGATTCCGACCGGCAAACTCGAAGAGCCACTGGTTGTGCGGCCTACCAGTGAAACCATCATCGGGGCAATGTATGCGAAGTGGATCCAATCGTGGCGGGACCTGCCGGTCCTGATCAATCAGTGGGCAAACGTGGTCCGCTGGGAGATGCGGCCCCGCGTGTTTCTGCGAACCGCCGAGTTTCTCTGGCAGGAGGGCCATACCGCCCACGCCACCGAGGCCGAGGCGATCGAGGAGACGCTCCGGATGATCGACGTCTACGCGACCTTCGCCGAACGCGACCTGGCCATGCCGGTCTGGAAGGGCCCCAAGCCCGCGTCGGAACGGTTCCCTGGTGCGGTCGACACTTATTCCATCGAAGCGATGATGCAAGACGGCAAGGCTCTGCAGGCGGGCACCTCGCACTTCCTCGGGCAGAACTTCGCCCGGGCCCAGCAGATCACCTTTGCCGACACCAACGGAAGTGAATCGTTCTGCTGGACAACCTCCTGGGGCGTCTCAACCCGCTTGATCGGTGGGCTAATCATGACCCATGCCGATGATGACGGACTGATTCTGCCGCCGCGGATTGCGCCCGAGCAGATCGTGCTCCTGCCGATCTACCGAAGCGACGACGACCGGGCTGCCGTCCTTGCCTGCTGCGAGTCCCTCAAGACGCAACTTGAGGCCTGTCGGTGGCGGGACGAACCCTTGCGGGTGCGGCTTGATGACCGCGATCTCCGCGGCGGTGACAAGGTCTGGCAGCACATCAAACAAGGGGTTCCCCTCCGGGTCGAGATCGGGCCTCGTGATCTGGCAGCAGGAGCCGTCAGCCTTTCCCGCCGGGACGCGCCGCCCAAAGAACGGCAGACATTGTCGAGCGAGACGTTTGTGGCCGAGGCAGCCACCCTGCTGGAGTCGATCCAACAGAACCTCTTCGACCGGGCGGTGGCCTTTCGTGAAACCCACTCGGCCCGGCTCGACAGCCAGGCCGACGTCCATGCCGCCTTCGCCCCGGACGGTGATCGGCACCTCGGCTTTGCCCATATTCATGTCGCCGATGACCCCGCCGTGGCTGCCGCGCTCGATCCGCTGAAGGTGACGGTGCGGTGCACCCCGATGGACTGGGACGAGGAACCGGGCACCTGCCTGTTCACCGGCCAACCGGTGGCCCGGCGCAGCGTCGTCGCCCGGTCGTACTGATCTCCCACCAGCGGGCGACACAGCCGAAAAAAAACCTCATACTGAAAGGATGTGGTCCCCTGGGGGCCACGTGGCCAACGAGGATCAGCGCCATGTCATTTCGCCTTCCCTCTCCCTGGCTGGTTGCCGCCATCGCCGCCGTCCTCGGCAGCCTGACTGGTGGCGGAACAGCCCTTCTGCAGGCAACGCTCACGCCGCTGCGGGCGGGATCTCTTGTTGGAACGGGAGCCGATCACAGTGGCCTTCGGTCCCAGGTCCAGGTGCCCGAAACGGTCCACAATTTCGGCCGGGTGAGCGTGGGTGGGACCGGCAGCCATGCCTTCACGCTTCGCAATGTCGGCATGGCACCGCTTGTTGTGACAAAGGGCTCAACCAGTTGCACCTGCACGGTGAGTGACTTCGAGGGCGGTAGTGGTGACAGTTCTAGTCGCACCATTCCCCCCGGCGGCGCAACCACGGTGCGGATCGAATGGAAAGGGAAGGGCAGTGGCGGCCCGTTCCGACAGCAGGCCACGATTTTTACCAACGACCCGGCCCGGCCTGAAGTTGCCTTCGCGATTGAAGGTCAGGTGATCCCCGTCTGGACGGCCGTTCCGCCGCTGATCGGCCTGACGGGACTCTCAGCCGGCGCTCCAGCGGCGGCCACCTTCAAACTGTACACCTATGCGAATGAGCCCCCAAAGCTCGCTCGGATCGGCATCGCCGATGAGAAACTGGCCGACGCCATTCGTGTCACGGCCGAACCGTTGGCGGCAGCGGCGCGCGCTGACGAACCAGCCGCGACCGGTGGCTTTGCGGTGTCGATCGACATCGCCCCCGGCCTCCCGCTGGGAAAACTGCGAACCGATGTCGAACTGGCGTTCGGCTTTGCCGGCGAGGAGGTCCTGGCAACAGTGCCACTTGAGGGCGTGGTGACTGGCGACCTGACGCTTGTCGGGCCCGCCTGGGACCGCCGCAGCAAGGCCGTGCGGTTGGGCACGGTATCTCGCCGCAAGGGGCTCTCAACCAAACTTTTCCTGACAGTGAAGGGGGCCTCCCGCGAGCAGGTGAGGCCAGTGGTGAAGGAGGTGATTCCGGCTGGCCTCCGGGTCGACATCGGGGAACCCACCTCGATTGGGGGAGGCGACCTCGTGCGGATCGGGCTGACCCTTTCGGTTGATGCAGACTCTCCCCAGGCAAACAACCTCTGCACGAACGCCGCCTCTGCCGGCCGCATCGTGCTGGAAACTGGCCATCCTGACTCACCCGAATTGGCAATTCCTGTCTGTGTTGCCATTGCCGAGTAGGCCGTTATTTGCTGGTATCTGACGTGGGTTCACTGTTCCTTCTTCAGGTCGCTGCCATGCGGATGCTCATCCACCACGCCTCAGCCAGATTAGGCCGAACCAATCCCCTCAGCAGACGGTGGTGGAGCAGGCTGGGCTGCCTGGCCGCCATCGGGATCATGGTGGCATCCTCTGCCTGCGCGCTGGCGGCCACTCCCGACCGTGGGGCAGGGGTCAGTGACGACATCGAAGCTGAGTTTCGCACCCGGAACGGCGGCCTGTTCACCGACTGGCCCACCCCCCGCGCAGTCCTGGCGATCACTGGTGAACTTGACGGTTACATCGAGCCGTGCGGCTGCACCGGGAAGGAAAATCAAAAGGGCGGTCTCAGCCGCCGGCAGAACTTCCTGCAAGCCGTCAAAACAGCCGGCTGGCCAGTGGTCGCAGTCGACCTTGGCGGACTGGTGAAACGCTTCGGCCGACAAGCCGAGGTCAAGTATCAGGCAGTCGCTGACGGCATGCGGCAGATGCATTACAGCAG
>JBDQOY010000154.1:0-9243 GCA_040260935.1 Pirellulales bacterium | reverse complement strand
ATGATATACCTCCTCCAGTACGGAAGCGTGTGTTCGTTACTAGTGAGCTGTGCTACACAGTTTGCAATCCGGTGTATGAGACTCGGACGAATGAGATTCCGTACACGGTCTGCAAGCCGGTGTATGAGACGCGTGAGCAGTGCTACACGGTCTGCAAGCCGGTGTACGAGACACGGACGAAAGAGATTCCGTACACGGTCTGCAAGCCGGTTTATGAAACACGTGAGCAGTGCTACACGGTTTGCAAGCCGGTGTACGAGACACGGACGAAGGAGATTCCATACACCGTCTGCAAGCCGGTTTACAAAACACGTGAGCAGTGCTACACAGTTTGCAAACCGGTGTACGAGACACGGACGAAGGAGATTCCGTACACCGTCTGCAAGCCGGTTTACGAAACACGTGAGCAGTGCTACACAGTTTGCAAACCGGTGTACGAGACACGGACGAAGGAGATTCCGTACACCGTCTGCAAGCCGGTGTACGAGACGCGTGAGCAGTGCTACACGGTCTGCAAGCCGGTGTATGAGACGCGGACGAAAGAGATTCCGTACACGGTCTGCAAGCCGGTGTATGAGACGCGTGAGCAGTGCTACACGGTCTGCAAGCCGGTGTACGAGACGCGGACAAAGGAGATTCCGTACACGGTCTGCAAGCCGGTCTACGAAACCCGCCAGCGGGATGTCTCCCGGACGGTCTGCAAGCCAGTCTGCACAACAAAAACGGTGAAGGTCTGCACCGGCCACTGGGAGACCCAGCGGTGCGAGATTCCTGGGCCGGTCGTTACCAAGTGTGTCCGTGAACCGGGTTGCTGGGAGAGCGACTGCTCTGGCCGGCGGTGCTATCGACCCGGGCCGCTGAAGAAGGTTCAGGTGCAGTGCCCGTCCCGAACGATCTGCAAGAAGGTCTGGGTGCCGGAGGTCTGTGAAAAAGAGGTTCAGTGTGTTCGCTACGAGCGGGAAACCATCGTCGAAAAGCAGTGCTACAAGGTCTGCAAGATGGTCCGTGAGCAGCGGGTCAAGACCTGCTGCTACAAGGTCTGCAAGATGGTGCCGGAGCAGCGGGTGCGGACCTATCAAGTCTGCAAGATGGTGCCGGAGCAACGGGTGAAGACCTGCTGCTACAAGGTTTGCAAGATGGTGCCGGAACAGCGGGTGCGGACCTATCAGGTTTGCAAGATGGTGCCGGAACTCCGGGTGAAGACCTGATGCTACAAAGTCTGCAAGATGGTGCCGGAACAGCGGGTGAAGACCTATCAGGTCTGCAAGATGGTGCCGGAACAGCGGGTCCGAACCTGCTGCTACAAGGTCTGCAAGATGGTGCCGGAGCAGCGGGTGCGGACCTATCAGGTTTGCAAGATGGTGCCCGAGCAGCGGGTCCGAACCTGCTGCTACAAGGTCTGCAAGATGGTGCCGGAGCAGCGGGTGAAGACCTACCAGGTCTGCAAGATGGTGCCGGAGCAGCGGGTCCGAACCTGCTGCTACAAGGTCTGCAAGATGGTGCCGGAGCAGCGGGTCCGAACCTATCAGGTTTGCAAGATGGTGCCCGAGCAACGGGTCCGAACCTGCTGCTACAAGGTTTGCAAGATGGTACCTGAGCAGCGGGTCCGAACCTATCAGGTTTGCAAGATGGTGCCGGAACGCCGGGTGAAGACCTGCTGCTACAAGGTCTGCACGATGGTTCGTGAGCAGCGGTCGAAAGAAGAGTGCTACAAGGTTTGCACGATGGTCAAGGAGACCTGCGTCAAGAAGGTGCCGTACTGTGTCACCCGACCGGTGCATTTCACCCGCACGATCGATGTCTGCCGGATGGTGCCGAAGAAGGTTGCCTACACCGTGACCCGCTGCGTGCCCAAGACCGTCTGGCGGGAGGTGCCCTGCGAGCCGACGTGTGGTTGCGAGCCCACCTGCGGCTGCGAGAACTGACACCTGCGGGGCTGACAAGCATGAGCAGAACTGTGGCCTGGGTCAGTCGACTCAGGCCACGTTCTTTGGGGTCTGGGCTGGGCCCGGCGGGGGTAGCATTCACTCCGGGACGGGCTCAATTGAGGCGGTCATCGCCCCCTTCGACCGCGCCAGAAGCCGATCAGCACCAAAGGCGTGAATCTGATCACGTTTGAGTTCCGCATGTTCCCGGGTGGTCGTCAGTACAATGGCCCGCCCCCGGTGATCGACTTCCGTGGCCAGTTTCAGGCCGGTCTCCCGAAGATGCCCGAACAGCTGCCGGAGCATCCCAACCACATACTGGTAGGTGTGGTCATCATCGTTCCAGAGGATGACGTGATAGCGGGGCTGCCGTTTGGGCCGCTGGTTGGTGGCCGGCCGGGTGGCTGGCTGCTCGGTTTCGGGGGAAGCGGTGACGGCAGTCGGCATATTCGTCTCGGGCCTGAGCCGGCAAACGGTTCGCGGTTCAAAAGTTATTTGTTTGAGTATAGAGTTTGCGGGCATCTGGCAAGCATTTGCCCCCCAACCCCTCACTGGAGAATTCTGTGCTCGATCGTCGCTTTGTCGCTGAGAATGTCGACCTCATCACCGAAAATTGCCGCCAGCGGGGGGCCGTCAGCGATGTCACCCGATTTGCCGAACTTGACCTGCAGAGACGGCAATTGCAGGCCGACATTGACCGGCTCAATCAAGAGGCGGGCAGGGTGAGCAAGTCGATTGGCAAGGCTACACCTGAGGAGCGGGACGCCCTCAAGGCCGAGGGCCGCCGGCTTCGCGAGGAGGCGGCAGCGCTCCAGGCCAAGCAGACTGAAGTACTGGCTGAGTCGGAGGCGATTCTGCGGGCCATCCCGAACCTGACGCACCCTGATGCTCCACGTGGCGGGGAAGATGCCGCGGTTGAGGTTCAGCGCGGCGCGACGGCGATCCCGGCGTTTGACTTCGCTGCGAAAGACCATGTTGAACTCGGTGAACAGCTCAAGCTCTTCGACTTTGAGGCCGGCGGTCGGGTGGCTGGGCACGGGTTCTACTTTTTGACCAACGATGGAGTGCTGCTCGAGCTGGCACTACAGCGGTATGCCCTGGAGTTGTTGCTGCAAGAGGGGTTCACCGTCATGACCACCCCGGACCTGGCCCGCGACACCATTCTCGAGGGCACCGGCTTCATGCCGCGGGGACCGGAAACGCAGATCTACTCGATCACGGGCAGTGACCTGTCGCTGGTCGCCACGGCTGAGATCACCCTCGGTGGGGCCATGCACGAGAAGATCTTCCAGGCCGATGAACTACCGCTCAAACTCTGCGGCATCAGCCACTGCTTCCGAACCGAGGCGGGCGCCCACGGCCGGGCCACTCGTGGCCTCTATCGGGTGCATCAGTTCACCAAGGTCGAGATGTTCGCCTTCACCCTGCCGGATCAGAGTGAGGCCATGCACCAACAGCTGCTCGACCTTGAGTGTCGGCTGTTTGATGGGCTGGGCATTCCCTATCGGGTGATCGATACCGCCACCGGTGACCTCGGCGGGCCGGCCTACCGCAAGTATGACCTGGAAGCCTGGATGCCCGGCCGAGGCGAGGCGGGCGAATGGGGCGAGGTGACCAGCACATCCAACTGCACCGACTATCAGGCTCGCCGACTGGCGGTGCGGTATCGCACCGCGGGCGAGAAGGGGACAAACTTCGTTCACACCCTCAACGGCACCGCGATTGCCATCAGCCGGGCGATCATCGCCATCCTGGAAAATCACCAACAGGCGGATGGGACGGTGCGGGTACCCGAGCCCCTGGTGCCGTGGATGGGCAAGGACGTGATCGGGGGCTGATCGGCGTGGTGCGTCGGAAGCTCAGCTGCGTTTGCGATGAATGCCGCGGTCGATGTGCTCCAGAATCGACCGCGTTGTCTCGCTGTAGATTTTCAGCAGGGGGTTGGTTGGGCCACCCAGAACGAGCCGGCTGGATTTTTCAGCAAGGCTTTCGAGGTCAGCGTCAGCATAGAAAGCCGCCTGTTGAAGATCCATCGCCTGCATCAGTGAGGTGTACGTCGAGTCGATTGTCGATTCAGAACTGTGTGTCGAGCGGGTGGAGAGAAACGGGATGACCGCGTAGGCGGTCACCTGCCCTGACTGCACTAGGTTGTTGATGTGGTCATCATGCTTGCACCGCCCGATCCAACTTGTTCCAACCAGGTCAGCAACCTTCCCGATTGAATCGCGATTCACGAAATACGATGTGGCTCCGACGAACGGTACACCCCGCAGATTGATGACCACAATCGTGCCCCGCTCGCGGTATTGCTTCAGCAAGCGGTTCAGTTGCTGAAACGTCTGCGGGCTGAGCATTGAGAAGTAGGCGTCGGTGTAGAGAAGATCCCAGGAGAGGTTTTTCGGCACCGTCGAGAACCAGTCGGGAAGCCGAGGGTGGATGACGGCATCATCTTCGAGGACATGCAGGTGCACGCCGTCATTCCGGTGGGCGGCGAGCAAACGCTGGTGGCTCACGCCACAGCCAATTGATCCCGCATTCAGCGGGCCGCTGTGGGCCGCTGCAACATCAGCTCCGCAGATGCCCTCAAACCGCTCGTAGCGATCAGCGAGGCCGAGCGACTGCAGATGCTCACGGATCGCGTCCCGCCGGGCAGTGCTTTCTCGCAGATTGATGAAGTAGCCGCGGTACATCACGACACCGGGTCTGCCATCACCACTTGAGCCCAAAGCGAGCCCCGTCGCTCTGCCCGCCGACGCCGCCCTTGAGCGGTCCGGTTCGCTTCTTGCGAGGAGGTGGGGGCGGCTCATCAGCGGTCTCGGCTGCCTCATCCTCTGGTTCGGTCGACGTGGCCAGGGCTTTCAGTGACAGCGACAGCCGCTGCTCGGCCGGGTCAACCGAGAGCACCCGGCACTCAATCTCGTCGCCCTCGCTGACAACGTCGCCAACGCTGCGAATCCGGCGGGTCGCCAGTTCAGAGACATGGATCAGGCCTTCAACGCCCGGTTCCAGCTTCACGAAGGCACCGAAGTCAGCGATGCGACTGACCGTGCCGCGGACGGTCGAGCCCATCGGATACTTGGCATCGGCTCGGCTCCATGGGCTTTCCACCAAGTCGCGGATGGAGAGGCCGATCTTGCCCGTCTCCCGATCAACCTTTTTGACCACTGCCTTGACCTGCTGGCCGGACTGAAGCAGGTCCTTCGGGTCGCTGACCCGTTCCCAGGATAACTGGCTGACATGCACGAGGCCTTCCACGCCATTGCCGATGTCGATGAACGCACCGAAGTCGCGAACCGACCGAACGATCCCATCGACGGTCTCGCCGACTTCGAGGGTTTCGAGCATCTCGACGCGGGCATCAGCCGCCTGTTTTTCAATCACCGCCCGCCGTGAGAGCACCAGCCGTCGGGCTCGGGGCACGATTTCCGTGACGAGGCTCTCCAGCGTCTGGCCGACCATCTCCTCAAGGTTCTCAATGTGCCAGGGGCTCACCAGGCTTGCCGGCATGAAGCCACGCAGGCCAGCCACGTCGCATTCGAGCCCGCCCTTGTTGGCGGCGGTGCAGCGGGCCTCGACGATCATCCCAACTTCCAGTTGCGACCAGTCTTCGACGACGACTGCCCGATTGGCTGGGGCCAGTTCGTAGAGCCCGTCTTCCTCGTTGCGGCCCCCGACGGACAGCTCCAGCACCTCGCCAACTTCGGGAAGTTCACCGGCTTCCTCATAGAGGCCCGCTAGCGGCAAGGCCCCCTGCCGCTGGTTCCCCAGATCGATAAAAGCGGTTTCGGGACCGATCGCCAGGACCGTTCCCTGCACTCTCGCTCCCGGTGGAATCGGTTGATCAACAAGCGTCGCCTGGTCGAGCAGCGTGTCGACCTCGAGCCCGGCGAGCGCGGCCTCAAAGTCTTTCTCGAGATCGTCATCGAGGCCCTGCCGCAGATTGGGGACTGCCACCTGTCGCTGCGGTGGCAGCGCATCGGTGAAGGCAGCTGCCTTCGAGTCACGGCCAGCAGAGGTTCGCCGTCGGCGTTCCCGGCCATCCGGCCGCCGGTCGGATGCGGCTGGGACTGCGGCGGCGGTCTCGGCTTCCTCGCTGTCGGCTGCTGCCGGGGCAACCGCGGCGGGAGTTGACGGTGTCGCGGCAGGTGCTGCCGGAGCCTTGGTCGCTGAGGTGGCGTAGGTGTAGCGGGCTGTCGTGCCGGGCGTGTCGCCACCCGTCCGCTGCGTGCCAATCGCAATGCGACGCCGCGGCGTCTCCGCTTCTGGCTGCACAATTTTGCCGTGAGCCGGCGTGACGGTGGCCTCGGTTGCTTCAGCACTTGCAGCAGCGTCTGGTGCGTCAGGCGTCACCGACGGGGATGCTACCCCGTTCTCGGGCGTCTCATTCATCGACCGGAACCCCGGAGAAGAAAATGCGGGAAACAGGACTTGAACCTGCACGGTATTACTACCACTAGGCCCTCAACCTAGCGCGTCTGCCAATTCCGCCATTCCCGCGGATGTTGTGGAGGTGCTGGCCGTTGCCGGCGGCAGCAACAAACCACCAGAATTTTTATTGTCGGTCGGAACGATCGTCCGTCAAGCGATCCGCGTCGGAACCGTGACTGGCGACCGGTGCGGCCCGTCCCGACAGCAGCAGCCAGTCGACCTTCACCACGGCAGCCAGCCCGGCGAAGAGGGTCAGGCTCCAGGCCAGATCGCCAACCGGCATCCACCGGTAAAACGGCAGTGCAGCCACGTAGCAGGCCCCGAGGCCGGCGAGCGTGTGCGGGTAATCATGTGACAACGCCCAGTGGGCGAAGTTGGTCGTGAGGTAGAAGACGAGGGACGCAGCGAGGCTCCCGCCGCAGACCGCCAGCCAGCCCCGCCGTCGGATCAGACCGCCGAGCACGACCGGCCAGGCGAGGGCGGCGTAGATCACGATGGCCATCACCGGCGAACCGTAGGCCGGCAGCACCAGATTGCTCAGCAGCACTGCAGCGAGCGGGGTTGCGGCTGCCAGCAGGGTGCCCCGGGCAGTTCCCGCGAACAGGGAGCCGGCCAGTAGTGAAATTGCCGCAAGGGGCGTGACGTTGTAGGCGGGCTGCCAGAGGCGTCCACACACACCGATGGCAACGAGCGTTACCCAGAAGAGGGCCTGAACACCGGGGCGGAACCTGACGGAGTTGATTGCAGTGAAAACCATCAACCTGCTCGCAAAGAGGGAATGCAGGAGTCGGGAGCCGGACCGGCCCCGGTCGCGAAAACCGCTGCCGCCGACGGCACTCCTACGGGATGTCAATCTCCCGATACACTAGCGGTTTTCAGCAGAGGGGCAAGCATGCCGGCTCCGGCGGGAGTGCCAGCCAGCCGCTCGTCCCCCAGGATTGCCGTCGATGCCGGAATCGCTTGCCTCCTTCACCAGCCTGACCGTCGAGCCCTTGCCCGCCGGAATCACCGTCGTCAGCCTGGCGGTGCCAGGGCATGCACAGAACGTCATGACCGAGGATTTCCTGCGGGATCTCGGTCGCCTTCTTGATGCGTTCGACCGTGAGCCGCCGCGGGGCCTGGTGCTCCAGTCAGCCCGTTCCGGGTCGTTCTGCGCTGGGGCGGATATTGAGCGGCTCGAACGACTGGGGGACCTGCCCGAGTCTGAGGTGGCGGCCCTCTGCAATCGTGGCCGGCGACTGCTCGACCGCCTCTCGGGGGCAGGCTGGCCGAGTGTGGCCGTGATCGATGGCGTCTGCCTGGGCGGAGGGCTCGAACTGGCCCTCGCCTGTGACCTGCGGGTGGCCACCACTTCCGGCCGGACGAGCCTGGGCGCGCCCGAGGTCAAACTTGGCCTGCTGCCTGGCTGGGGGGGCACCGTGCGGCTCCCACGGCTGATTGGCCCCGGCCCGGCCATCGAAATGATTGTGACGGGGGAGCCGGTCAACGGTGCCCGGGCGGCAACCCTCGGCCTGGTCGATGCCTGTGTGCCACCGGAGACTGCAACGGCGTCGGCGGTCGCGTTGCTGGAGCAGACGTTGGCCACCAAAGACTTCCAGACACGACGCCAGCGGCAGGCTGCGCCGGTGGTGATCGATGGGACCGAGCGGGAGTTTCTCGAGGCGACCAGTGCCGCCCTGATTCTGGGCCGGACCGGCGGACACTACCCCGCTCCGCTGACCGCCCTCGACACGGTACTGCGAGGCTGTGACCTGCCCGCTGCTGAGGCGGCTGCGGGGGAGACCGCGGCCTTCGTGCAGTTGACCCGTTCGTCGGTGGCCCGGCAGCTTGTCCGCGTGTTTCTGCTGGGCGAGCGGAATCGCCGCGACAGTGGCCTGGGGGAACCGCAGGGAGCGAATGCCCCCGTGGGGGCCGGTCAGCAGCCGGCCGTGGTCGGGGCCGGCATCATGGGGGCGGGGATCGTCGCCCGGCACCTCCGGTCGGGGATCACAACAACCCTGGTCGACATCGACTCAGAGACGCTGGCCCGCAGCGTCCCCAGCATTCTCACCGAGGCAGCCTGGGACCGGCACACCCAGGCCAGTGATCCCCAGCGGGCAGTGCAGCTAGCCGGCTTGCTCAGGGCGTCGACCGATCGGGCGGCGATTGCCGGAGCCGATCTCGTGATTGAGAGCGTGATCGAGCGGACGGATCTCAAGCGGCAGGTGCTGGCAGAGATCGAAGCGACCGTGGCAGCCTCAGCGATCATCTGTACCAACACCTCCACCAACCCGATTGCCACCCTGGCGGCCGCACTCACCGACCCCAGCCGGTTCTGTGGCATGCACTTTTTCAACCCCGTGCGACGCATGAAACTGGTGGAGGTGATCCGGGGGCCAGCCACCAGTGACGCCACCGTGGCAGCGGTCGTGGCCCACGCCAAGCGGCTGGGCAAGTATCCGGTGGTCGTGCAGGACAGCCCTGGCTTTCTGGTCAATCGCGTCCTGACGCCGTATCTGCATGAGGCGGTCGAACTGCTGCGTGAGGGCATCGACCCAGCGCGGATTGACCGGCTTGCCCGCCGGTTTGGGATGCCCCTTGGGCCGCTTGAACTCTACGACATGGTCGGCCTCGATACCGCCTTCTATGCCGGGCTGGTCATGGCCAGTGCGATCGGAGATCGCATCGAGTCTTCGCCGGTTATTCCGGGCCTAGTAAAGGCTGGCCGGCTGGGACGCAAGACCGGCAGCGGGTTTTACCGGTACCGCGGGCGGGGCCATGATGCCCGCCTCGAAACCGTTGACGAGCGGCTTGCTGAGGCTATGGAGCCGTACCGGCTGCCTGACCGCACCCTGCGCGATGCCGACATCACCGATCGGCTCTTCCTGCCGTTGCTGCTGGAGGCGTTGCT
>JBDQOY010000153.1:0-4734 GCA_040260935.1 Pirellulales bacterium | reverse complement strand
TAGCGACACACCCCGTCCGCGCGGGGCGCCTGTCACCGTCCGCAACTCCCATCCGCATGTCCCACACGTGCTGTCCGCCAGCCCGCGTGCCTTTTTCTCGTCAAGCGCGGTGCAGCCGATTTGATACTTCTGTTCGAGGGTGCGGAATTTTTCGTCACGTGCGGACGTCTGCGATGCCGTGGCGTCTGCCATGGCCCCGTGGCGATCCTGAGCCTCTTTTGCATGGCGGGCGACGAGACGCTCCAGGTCACGCTCGAGTTTCTCGGCGATCGCGGATAAGGCGGCTGCATGACACTGGTCGAGCCGGTTGCAGGTTGCTGCCAATTGAGTAACCAGCGTCGCAGCCTCGGTCCGGGCCACGCCTTTTTGTCGTCTCTGCCACATCAGGCCAAAGCCAATGCCGGCAACCAGGAACACTCCGGCGGCGATGGCGGCGATGGCCGCCACCGGCAGGGTGGGAGCCATCGCCAGCAGTCCAAAGAACGAGCCACCGCCCACTGCCACGGCGGCAAGGAACGGAATGATGAAGACGAGGGCGGTTGTCCGATCATCGAAGGCGCGGGCGCTGCGAAGGTGCCGTAGGGCCTTGGCCTCGGCAGTGACGGAGTCAGTCAACTCCTGGAAGTGAACGAGCAGGTCCTTGCCTGTCGGCAGGGGAGGGTCGAGCGGCGGGGCCGTGCCGGCGGGGTCACTGGCCACAGCGTCCGCTTCGGAGGCTGGGGTGTCTTCCGATTCGGCTGGCGCGAACGCGATCTCAGCGGCGTTGCTCACACCCCAACGGGTAATCAGTTCCTGGGTGCGGCTGAGGTCGTCAGCGATAGTGGTTCGAGTGGCATTGATTTTCTTCTTTGCGGAGGCAGCTTTTTTTCGCGTGTCTTCCTGTTTTGCCTTGAGTTGTTCGCCGACAGAGATCGCTTCATATTCGAGGTCGTCGGTCCGCTCCTTCTCGCCCGCCTGCCATTCGCGGGCAATTTTGTCTTTCAGTGTTTCCAGTTGCTGGTCGAGTGCCTGTCGCTCAGCCTCAACCTGGCCCTCCAGGCGGGTTCGGTCGCGGACGAAGTCGGCCTTGAGTGCAGCGGTCTCTTTGTCGCAGTGGTCGCGGACTTTCGCCAGGGCTGCCGCTGCCGCCTTCGTCAGGTTGGTGGTGGCAGTGTCGGATTCGCTGATGATTTCGGTTTCGAGTGTCGCGCGGGTGGCCGCCTCCTGACGCAACCGGGCCATCTGGCCGCGGAGCAGATCGCGGTCATAACAAGACCTGTCTCGCGGGGCGGATGAAGGCTGTGATGAGGTCGATTCAGGTGCGGTCATGGCGTCTGTGAGGGGTAAAGGTGCGGAGAGTGGTGGCCACGCTAGAACATGCCACCATCGCTGACGTCGCGTTCAGCGCGGTCAAGGACCTCGGCCAGCCGCCCGATGGCCTCGAGGGTCTGCTTCACGTCCGGCGTGAGGGGCATGATGTTCTCTTCGTGGTACTTCCGGGCGGTGGCGTCATCCCAGGTGTCACGGGCATGCTCCCATTTGATGCCGAGTTGCTTCAGGGCCAGGGCTAACTTGGCCGCACCACTGGAGAGGTCGCAGGATCTCATAAGGCGTCTCCGTCAGCAGCCGGGCTGGGCGTGTCCAGGTTGGGGGTGGCCTCGTCGAGTTGGCGGGTGACAGAAGCAGCATCACCCGTGCCACCTGCTCCACTCCCCGACTGGGGGCCGCTGACGGTGCGGTAGTGATCGAGTGCCGTGATCATTTTTTCGAGCCGGCCAATTGCTCGGGGGCAGTCGACGTCGATCACCTCCCGGAAGCGGACCAGCCGAACGCAGGCCTCACGGAACTGTTGCAGGACGACCGGGGTCCACCGCCGCACGAGTTCGGCCTTCTCTTCGGCATGCTGCAGCCGCTTCCGTGCCTTTTCCAGGTTCTTTTTCTCTTCGACACAGGACGGCGTGTTGTCACCAACCTTCTTGTACGCGCGGCAATGTTCCAGGTCTTTAATTGCCTGGTTGACCGCCTCGGCAGCCCGGCGGATTTCGGCCTTCCAGTAACCGGCCCGGTCGACGGTGATCCAGTCAATGCCCCGTTGGCCCTCGATTTCGATGTCGGCCAAGGCCTGACCCGACTCATGCGCATAGGCGATCAACGCCTGCTTGACGAAGGCGAGGGTGTCAGTCGATTTGACATCTGCTTGAGAAGACATGGGGGCCTGGGAGCGTTAGCGTTGCTGCTGGTATTCCTCGACCCGCTCCGCCTTGCGGATCAGGTAAGGCACATATTCGCCGGTCGATTCAACGAACCGGGCAAAGGTAGTGAGCTGCTGCTCGAATTCTTCGGCAAACTTCTGATGTTCCTGGTCTCGCCAACTCGCTGAAAGGGCCTGCAACTGCCGTTGGACGGTCTGCATCTGGGCGAGCACCTCGGTGCTGAAATGCCGCAGTCGCGAGGCGAAGCGGCGGAGTTCCTGTGGGTCGACAATGGCCTGTCCCATGGCGGTATCCTCTCAAGTGTGGCCCTCGGGCCGAAAGCGGCTTAGGCCGCGGAGCGGGCGAACCAACTCGCCATCGTTCCCTCCCTGCTATCCTAACGGGTGAAACGAGGCTACGGGAACTGTGGCCTCTGGGTTGCAGGCCGTCGGCTGATTTGACGGCAGAGACAGTTCGAGTCGTATTCCCCCAAGAGAGACCACCATCATGACCCAGCAACCGTCTGCGCCCCCCGCCGCCCACCGCCCCGCAGGAGGCCGTCCGGGGCCCGCCGATGCGGTTGACGAGACGGTCGCGGTCGAGCCAGCCAGCGGCTGGCACTGCACGCACTCGTTCTACCGGTTCGACCGGGCGATCCTGGCGGCTCTGCCGGAGGCACAGCGACGGGCTGGGTTGGAGGCGTTTCAGGCAACGCTGAACGACCTGACTGACCGTCCGGTACGGCTGCAGCAGTGGATTGTTCCTGGCCACAAGGCCGACTTTGCGGTGATGGCACTCGATCCGTCGCCCCACGCGGTTGATGGGGTGCATCAGCGTTTGCTGGCCGGACCACTCGGCCCAGCGATTGTGCCGACCTACTCGTTCGTTGGGTTGACCGAGGTCAGTGAGTATCTGCCAACGGCGGAACAGTTTGCGGCCAAACTTATCAGGCAGGGTGAGGATCCTGAGAGCCCAAGCTTCCAGGCGCGGGTGAAGGGCTATGCCGCTCGCGAGCCGGCCATGCACCAGGCCCGGCTTGAGCCCGACTTCCCCCCTTGGCCCTGCGCCTGTTTCTATCCGATGAACAAAAAACGGAAAGTTGGTGAGAACTGGTTCACGCTGCCCTTTTCCGAACGCAGCCGGCTGATGGCTGAACACGGTGCCAGCGGCATGAAGTTTGGTGGTAAGGTCAGCCAGTTGATCACCGTCTCGGTTGGCCTCGACGACTGGGAGTGGGGCGTGACACTCTGGGCCAGGCGGCCCGAGTATCTCAAGGAAATCGTCTACACCATGCGGTTTGACGAGGCGAGTGCCCGCTATGCGGAATTCGGGCCGTTCTACACCGGCTACGTCGCCACCGCTGAAGAGATCCTCAAGCACTGCCGCCTGCTGGACTAAATTGCTTGCAGCGGGGCGAGTCAATTCGGTGGCGGGGGCGTGACGGCTGGGTGGCCGGCATCCACTGGCATGGCCTCGGCTCTGCTCAAGATCAGTTCGACGGGGGTGCCACTCGGCGGAACCCGTTCGGCGAAGGCTTCGAACAGGAGGGCCTCGTTGGCTTGGGAACTGGCAATCGGCAGATCGAGCATGGCGGTCGGGAAGTTTGAGACGCAGACGAGGTCGCCGCCATCGGCCTGGTAGTACTCGGTGCCATCCCGCGGGTCCTTCCAGAACTGGCTGCCCGCGAAGACCCAGTGCGTGTCGAGCTGGTCGCCAGTGCGGCTGTCACGGACCCATTCTTGGGCAGGCACCCGGCGGGTGGTCTCGCCCTCCTGCCAGGTCACCTCAATGGCCACGGGGTCACCGGATGCCGGGGTGTAGCCGTCGGCAAAAGATGCGGGCTGCCCTGACTGCAGGCCAATTGCCAAGAGTGCCGCATGCACGAGCCTGGCAGGTGCGTCGACGGTGACAATCGACTCGTGTTCCTTGGTCTCCTTGGGGCAGGCAAAGAACTCAATCGGGCCATCGTCGAGCGCAATCCGACCCCCGACAATCACGCGGCCCGCGGCGAGGTCGACCCAGACCGCGTCTGCCGGGGACAGCCGGCGAAGCTCGGGGTGAGGGTCGCTGGCGGCAGCCGCCCCTGGCACGAGGGTGGCAAGGGCCAACCCGGCCAGGATGGTTCCCAGCCGGAACGTCTGTGATTGGGGCAGGCAGCGGGGCTGGAACATCGGGGGGCGGCGTTCCTGTCAGGATGTGAATTGCCGAAGGACTGGCTGCGAACCGGAGAACTGGCTGGTATAGTCGGTGCGACTGACCATTGGCCTTGGGTCGATCCAGAGAGTATCGCACGCCAGTAGACGGTGCCGATACGCCGGTTTCCACCCGTGAATGATGGCGTGGGTTTGAGGGTATTTGGAGGAGACGTGGGATGGCGAGTGTCAAACAGAAGAAGCGACCGAAGACCCCGGCAGCGGTCGTTCCCAATGGCGAGGTCAGCCCGTCTCCTGAGCCTGTTCCGCCAGCCGTTCGCACCCCGGTGGTCCGCAAACGTCCTGCGTCGCGGCAACGCCTGAAGCGAGATCGGTTGGCCGAGCACCTTGAGCGAGCAGCCGGCCTAGCT
>JBDQOY010000152.1:0-13637 GCA_040260935.1 Pirellulales bacterium | reverse complement strand
CCGGGATCGCCGGTCGGGGCAGTTGCGGGCGCTGGTTGCCATCGAGGTCTGCTTCGAAGCGATTGAAGGCGGCGGCATGGAGGAAGTTGAGGCTGTTTCCAACGTGCGGGCGGCCACCGCCGAGTTCCTGCACGACGGCACGGTCTGGACCACCGAGGGCCGCGTCTTCTTCAATCTCGCCCCCAAGGGGCTGATCCGCTACCTGCACACCGATCTGGAATCGGTCGAGCGAATCGTCGGCGTGGTCTGACCGCCGGCAGCTCGAGCACGCGAGCCGGCCAACCGGTTCGCCAGCTGGGCGGTGGAGACCCTGGCAGTCGCTCAAGCCGGGTAATCCGGGCAGACGGTGCCGGTCGCTGACGGCCCGCTACCGGCCCACCGAGAGCCTGAAAAAGTAGCCCCGCTGCCCGCAGCCACCCGATACCTTTTGCAGGGCAAGTAGACCAAGGGAGCACGCCTGTGGGGGCAAGACGGCGAGTGTCGAAAGGCTGGCTGGCCGGGCTGGTGCTGCTCGGGATGCTGCTGGTCGACCTGCCCCGGCCGGTCGCGGCAGCACCGGGGGCTTCGGCGGTGGTCCAGCGTTCCGGCCAGACGCAGCCGGAACGCTGCGCGGCGGCCGAGGGCTTTCTTAACGACACCTGCGAATACTGCCGGGCCGCGGACCGCATGCGGAAGGGCTGCGAACACCTCACGGTGGAGGCCTACTACGCCGCCGCCGAGGCCGCCTGGAATGCCATCTGGTCAGCGCCGGAGTCGCCCGCTGTGGTGGAAGAGGCGACGAATGCCTACAGCGAAGCCTTAGCCAAGCTGCTGCAGACTGCCCGGGAACAGGGCCGGCTTCGGGCGGATGGCCTCTGGGTGGGCTCCCGCTACAAGCCGATCTGCATTCCCGTGGTCGTCCGCGGGCTGCCAGCTGTCACGGCGGTGATTGAAAGCATCGAGCCGCACCTACCCCCGGAAGATACCCGCATCGCTCGGCGGTACGCCCGACCCGGCTTCGGCTGGCCGGTCGCGGTGCGGCTGAAGCCGGGCACGCCCGGCACACTGGAGGGCGACTTCGATCCGCCACGGCTGTCAATCGCGGCGACGGCGGTGCTGCGATTCGAGCCACCCGGTGTTGCAAAGCCGCTCCATGCCCTGACCGGGCCGCTCTATCGCGAACCAGCAGCAGCGGTGCTCGATCTGGTCGATCCCACCGAGGTTGGCGGGGTGCACATCGGCCCGGCCCGGCCCGTGTTGTCGGCTGACCTGACGACCCCACTGCTCGACATGCTGGCGGCGATGCCGAAGTCTGGCGTGGAGGGGTTCCTGCAGCCCTTCGGGGGCGGTGATACCGAACCGCGGCTTGAATTTTTGCAGCCGCACGTGCGAGGCCGGATTCCGGTGGTCTTCATCCACGGCCTGGCCAGCGATGAGGGCACCTGGTTCGATCTGCTCAACGACTTGCGGGCCTGCCCGCTGTTTCAGAAGTACTACGAGCCCTGGGTTTACCACTATCCCACCGGCGCCTCGTTCCTGCCGGCCTCAGCGGTTCTCCGGAAGAGCCTCGCCCGCGTCGTCCGGGAACTTGACCCCGATGGCACCGACCCCTGCCTGAAGCATCTCGTGCTGGTGGGGCACAGTATGGGCGGGCTGCATGCCAAGTTGCAGGTGGTGGCGTCCGGCACGCGGCTCTGGGACGCAATCGCCACCGTGCCGTTTGAGCAGGTGCGGATGCCACCGCAGATTCGACAGACAATCGCCCCGGCCCTGTTCTTTCAGCCAGCCCCCTTCGTCAAGCGGGTGGTGTTCATCGCTACGCCCCACTGCGGCTCGTCGATCGCGTCGCGGGGCGTGGGGAAGTTCGCGTCCCTCACTGTTCGCCGGCCCCCGGAACTCACCGAGATTCACCGTCGCCTGGTCGCGGCCAATCCGGGGGCGATCCGGCCGGAGTTTGAGCAGAATCTGCCGACGACGGTGCAACTGCTTGAGCCGACTTCCCCGCTGCTGCAGGCGATCCACGACCTCCAGCCTCCCTGCTGGGTTTCGCTGCACACGGTGGTCGGTGTTGCCCATCACTCGCTCACCGGGGAGCGGACCGATTATGTCGTGCCCGAGTCGAGTGCCCGGTATCCAGGCGTGGTGAGTGAACGCGACGTCAAGGCGACCCACACGAAAATCCATCATCACCCCGAGACCGTGGCGGAGGTTGAGGGCATCCTCAGGCAGCACCTGCTTGAGACAGGTCTGGGACGCTAGCAGCTGGCGTCTGCCCGTGGCTCGCAAGCCCGGTCCCTCACCACCGAGAGGCGGCCCAGAGCCCAACGATGGTGATCAGCACCAGCGTGCCGCCAATGGCGTAGAGCGGTGGCATGTTCCAGAGCATGCGGCGGAGCGAGATCGCCAGCATGGCGGAGGATTCGCACTGGAGCAGACTGGCAAGGGCAACCATTGGAGACACTCCTCTCTGTGCCGGCGAAGTAGCCCTGTTTTCGGGCTCAAACACTGCCTGAAGTGTACTGCCTTGCGCCCAGGAACAGGAACCGGGGACGCCGGTCGCGTTCACGCGGTTTTCTCGGGTGGCTCCTGGAATGGAAAAGGCCCCGCAGTTGGGGAAACTGCAGGGCCTCAAAGCGGCTCTAGAAGTGTGGGTCTTTGGGGGGGGAACAGCCGCTGAAAAGATTCTGTTGTTTTGTCTGCGAGGGCTTGGCTGAGCCAGGGCTCGTCATCCGTCGTCTCCGAACTATACCCGCTAACAGCGACCGTGTCGAATCAATTTTTTCTCCCGCCTGAGCCGACCGAAATACCGGTGGGCGGCTGCTATCATGCTCGCAGTTTCGGGGCGGTTTAGCCCGCCCTCGATTTCCGTCTCCCGCCAGTTTCGCCTCGCCCCCAACCCCCGTTTTTTCCCTTGCAGTGAGATTTGTCACCCATGGCCGCAACGCAGATCGACCCGTTTTCCGCCCGCTCGACCTTTGACACCGGCTCCGGCACTGCCAGCCTTTACCGCCTGCGGGCCCTCGACGATGCCGGCGTGACCGATACATCCCGACTGCCGTACTGTCTGCGGACCATCCTCGAGGCCCTGCTGCGGACCTGCGACGGCTACGAGGTGACAGAGGCCGATGTCCGGAATCTCGCCACCTGGGAGGCGGCCAAGCCCGCCCCGGTCGAAGTGCCCTTCAAGCCGGCCCGGGTCGTCCTGCAGGACTTCACCGGCGTTCCCTGCGTGGTTGACCTGGCTGCGATGCGGGCGGCGATGCAGCGGCTTGGTGGCGACGCCAACAAAATCAACCCGCTGGTGCCGGTTGATCTGGTCATCGACCACTCGGTGCAGGTCGACTACTTCGGCACAGCCGACGCCCTCGCCAAGAACGTTGATATTGAGTTCGCCCGCAACGCCGAGCGGTATGCCTTCCTCCGCTGGGGCCAGCAGGCATTTGAAAACTTCCGTGTCGTGCCGCCGGCGATCGGCATCGTGCATCAGGTCAACCTTGAGTTCTTGGCTGGCGGCGTCTTTCTGCGGCCCGATCCGGCCGGCGGGAGCACGCCAGTGGCTGTGCCCGACACGCTGGTCGGTACCGACAGCCACACCACCATGATCAACGGCCTCGGCGTCGTCGGCTGGGGTGTGGGCGGCATTGAGGCCGAGGCGGTGATGCTCGGGCAGGCCCTGTCGCTGCTGATGCCGGAGGTGGTTGGCTTTGAGTTGACCGGGGACCTGCCCGCGGGGGCGACCGCGACCGATCTGGTGCTGACTGTCACCGAGGCGCTCCGCAAGGAAGGCGTGGTCGGCAAGTTCGTTGAGTTCTTCGGCCCCGGCCTCGCCGGCATGACCCTGGCCGACCGGGCGACGATCGCCAACATGGCGCCCGAGTATGGGGCGACGATGGGCTTCTTCCCTGTCGATGACGAGACGCTGGCGTACATGAAGCTGACCGGCCGTTCAGCCGAGCAGGTGAATCTCGTCGAGCGATACACGAAGGAGCAGGGGCTGTTCCATACGGCCAAGGCTGCCGAGCCCGAGTTCACCACGCGGCTGTCGCTCGACCTGGGCAGTGTGGTGCCGAGCCTGGCCGGTCCGAAGCGACCGCAGGACCGCGTGCCGATGGTGCAGGTCAAGCAAGCCTTCCACGACGCCCTCACCGCGCCGACGTCCAGCCGCGGCTTTGCCCTGCCCGAGGCCGAACTGGCTCGCCATGCCACCGTGGCCAACAACGGCCAGTCATCTGAAATCGGCCACGGCGCGGTGGTGATCGCCGCCATCACCAGCTGCACGAACACCAGCAACCCCAACGTGATGGTGGCCGCCGGGCTGCTGGCCCGCAAGGCGGTGGCCAAGGGGCTGACCACGAAGCCTTGGGTCAAGACAAGCCTCGCTCCCGGCTCCCGCGTCGTTACCGACTATCTCGACAAGTCGGGGCTGGCACGCGATCTCGATGCCCTCGGCTTCGAGACGGTTGGCTACGGCTGCACCACGTGCATCGGGAACTCGGGGCCGCTGCCGGCACCGGTGGCTGCTGCAGTGAATGAGGGCGATCTGGTCGCCGCCGCCGTGCTCTCGGGCAACCGGAACTTTGAGGGCCGGGTCAATCCACTGGTGAAGGCCAACTGGCTGGCCAGCCCGCCGCTGGTGGTGGCTTATGCGTTGGCCGGCACCATCGACATCAACCTCGAGACCGATCCGCTCGGGACGGGCAGCGACGGTCAACCGGTCTATCTCCGTGACATCTGGCCAACCCCGGACGAGGTCCGCCAGACGGTGGCGGAGGCGGTGCTGCCCGAGCAGTTCCAGAGTCGCTACGGCAATGTCTGGCAGTCAAATGAACGCTGGAACGCCGTGCCGACCTCATCGGGCGACCTCTACGGCTGGCAGGATGCGAGCACCTACATCCAGGAGCCGCCGTTCCTCGCGGAACTCACCCGAGAGGCCACGCCACCAGCCAGCGTCAGTGGGGCCCGGGTGCTGCTCGCCCTCGGTGACAGCGTGACGACAGACCACATCTCACCGGCTGGCAGCATCGCCAAGGACAGCCCGGCCGGCCGGTATCTGGTGGAGCACGGGGTGCCGCCGGAAGAGTTCAACAGTTACGGCGCTCGCCGAGGCAACGACCGCGTGATGACCCGGGGGACGTTCGCCAACATCCGCATCCGCAACTTGCTGGCCCCCGGCACGGAAGGGGGCGTCACCCGGTTGCTGCCGGAGGGTGAGCAGATGGCGGTTTACGATGCGGCAGTCACCTACCGCGAGCGGGGCGTGCCGCTGGTGGTGCTGGCTGGGGCCGAGTACGGCACCGGCAGTTCCCGCGACTGGGCTGCCAAGGGCACGATGCTGCTCGGCGTTAAAGCGGTCATCACGGCCAGCTACGAGCGTATCCATCGCAGTAACCTGGTGGGCATGGGTGTCCTGCCGCTGGTCCTGCCGAAGTCCTGGCAGGAACTCGGCCTGACCGGCGAGGAAACCTTCGACATCCCCTTTGACGGCCTCACGCCGCGGGGCACGGTTGACGTGACGGTGGCCAGGGCCGACGGCACCAGCCAGACGATTCTCTGCACCGTGCGAATCGACACGCCGGTCGAACTCGACCAATTCCGGGCTGGCGGCATCCTGCCCTTCGTGCTTCGGAAACTGCTCACGCAGAAGTGACCACAGGCTCGGCAGCCTGCGGCGGGTCCGGTGAGTCAGCCCTCAAAAAGAAAGCCCGCAATGAAAACGACATGGCTCGTGCTCCTGGCCGCGCTGCTTCCCCTGGCGGTGGCTGCCCGGGAAAGTGAAGCGTCCGAACAAGCCGGTAAGGCCCCCCCGCAAAAGCCTCAGCAGGCGATCGCCCCGACCTTCCGGGATGTGACGTACGGCCCACACACGAAAGAGGTGCTCAATTTCTGGCAGCACGACGCAGTCATGCCCGCTGGCGTGCTCCTGAAGATTCATGGTGGTGGCTGGATGGGGGGCAAGAAGGATGAGACTCTGCGGCCGTACGAGATCGCGCAGGGGTATCACGTCGCCTCGATCAGTTATCCGCTGGTCAATGAAGGGGCGCGGCAGCCAGCCATGCTTCAGGCCGCCCTGCGGGCCGTGCAGTTCCTGCGGTACAAGGCGGTTGAGTGGGGCATCGACCCCGAGCGGATCGTGGTGACTGGGGGCTCGGCCGGTGGCTGCTCCAGTTTGCTGGTTGCGTTGCACGATGATGTGGCTGATCCGGACAGCGAGGATCCGGTGCAGCGGTGTTCCTCGCGGGTGGCCGCCGCAGCGGTTGCCGGCGCCCAGACAACCCTCGATCCGTTTGTCATGAAGGAACGCATCGGTGAAAAGACGTTTGGCAACCCGATGCCCTACAAGCCCTTTGGGGCTGAGACCGCGGACGAATTGATGAAGCACTGGGAGCAGTACCAGCCCCTCGTTCGCGAGTGCTCCCCCGTGACGCATCTCAGTGCCGACGATCCGCCGCTCTACCTGATGTACAACGTCGATCGCACGGTTCCTGCCCCGAACTCGTCCAACGGCATTCACAGCCCGGTCTTCGGGGAAATTATGCAGGAGGCCTGTCGGAAAGTCGGCGTCGAGTGTCACCTGGAATACTGGGAGAAAGACCGGCCGAAGCCAGCTGTCACCCGGGCCGAATTTCTCCACCGCTTCCTGGTGGCACCGGTCGGAGGCTAGCAGACGGTGGACAACGTCTGCCGCCGCAGGATGCGGCGCGTGGCAATCCCGACAACCCTCGGCGTTTTCGAGAGTTGCCCACGTGGAAAAAAGCTATGGAGGGATTTTTCCACGGACAGCGAGCCGCCCCCGCAATCAGCCCGGCGTTGCCGTCATGCTTGGCACCGGGGTGGCCACGGGGGCAGAGGGGCCGAAGATCGGGTCGTGCTGCCAGGCCCGGCTCCAGCGGAGGGAACGCCGGAGGAGATCGTCGGTCACCACCAAGACTGCCGGCAGCAGAATCAACTCGGCAACTGTCGCCGCCAGCACGGCGGCACAGGCCAGCCGGCCGAATCCCGCCAGGGACGGCACGCTGCTGACGGTCACCGCCGCAAAGCCGACTCCGAGCACAAGCCCGCCGAGAACCACGGGGTTGCCGGTTTCGACCACGGCCCGCCGGACGGCGGAGGCGATCGACACGCCCTCGCGGCGGTGCCGGGCGAGTGCCGAGAGCACGTGCACGGTGTCGTCCACGGCCAGCCCGAGGCAGACGTTGAAGACGATTACTGTGGCCGGATCAAGCGACCGCCCGCTGGCCACCAGCATGGCGGCGATCACCGCCAGCGGAAAAACATTCGGAATCAGGCTGACCAGCCCAGCGACCGGTGAACGGAAGGCGAGGGCCAAGATGGTGCCGATGACGATCACCTCGAGCAGCAGGCTCCCGCCGAGATCACGGATCAACTGCCGGATGTTGCGGGCCGAGACGACCGACATGCCAGCCAGATCGATCTGCCAGCCGGCGTGGCGGGCCTCCAGGCTGTCGAGTTGGGTGTCGATGTCGGCATAGACCTGTTCCAGATGCCGAGAGCCGGCATCGCTGACCCGGGCCCGCACAATGGCCATGCCGGCAGCGGGATCGACCAATTCGGCAACGGCATCTTCCGGCAGCCGGCGGCGGGCTCGGTCTGGCATGCCAGCAACAATCGAGGCGAGGGAAAGTGGCCGGCTGGCAACGTCCGCGTGTTCAATGATTGTGTGCACCTCGCGGAGCGTGCCGAGAACCTCATCGGCTCGCCAGTCGACGCCGTCCGGCCAACGGACCACGACGTCAACGCCCATCACCCCACCGAACTCGGCATCGACCGCCCGCAAGGCCTGCGAGGCTTCGGCCTGGCGGGGCAGGGCATCGATCACGCGGTTGTCGGCATCAACCCGCATGCCGATGGCGGTTAACAGGACTGTGCCGACAAGACCGGCCAAGGCGATCGGCCGAGCATGCGTAATCGAAAAGGCCGCCAGCTGACCGGCAGTGCGGCTGGCCAGTCGCCAGGAGCGGCCCAGCCGGAGCCCCTGGCAGAAGCGGGTCGAGGCCAGCAGCGGCGTCAGCAGCGTGACGGCAGCAAAACTGGCGAGCGCCCCGGCGGCGGCGGCGATCCCGAAGGTTTGCACCGCCTCAATGCGGGCGGCGGCCAGTGACGCAAACCCGATCGCGGTGACGATGCTGGTCAGCCCGCAGGCGGTACCAACCCGGCGAATGGCGCCGGTTGAGGCCGCGTTGGCATCTTTGCCCCGGCGGACACTCCGCCGCATGTCTTCAATAAAGTGAATCGAGTCGCAGGTGCCGACCACCAGGGCGAGCGAGGGAACGACGCTCGTGAGAATGTTGATGGGCGCCCCGCAGAGCCCGAGGATGCCCATGGCCCAGACGGCACCCACTGCCGGGGGCAGGCAGGCAACCAGCGTCGACCGCAGGCTGCGGGCGATCGTCGCGGAGAGGATCATCGCTAGGGTCAGCCCCAAGGAGTTGAAAATCAGCATGTCCCGCCGCAATGCCAGAGTGGCTTCATGCCGCAGGGGCGGCAGGCCGGTCAGCTGCAATTCAAGCCCGGGCTGGGCGACCTGCTGCAGGGTCGCGGCAATGGTGGCAATTGTCTTTTGAAGCAGGGGCGGCTGGTCAGCGCCTGGCTGGAGTCGCAGCACGATCAATGTGGTCGATCCATCGTCGGAAAGCAGGTGGCCCTGAATGAGCGGATGCGCTGTCGTGCGGTCCCGAGTTGCCTCGAGCCGGACGGCATCGAGGGGGCCGTCTGTTCGGGGAATCACCGGCAGGATGGCGCCGGCCACGCCCTGCCGGCGGACGTCAAACATCGACCGGACCTGTTCAACCTCAGGCAGCGCGGACAGCCGCTCAGTCAGGGCTCGGAGGTCGGAGAGGGTCGGTTCGTGAAACAGGTCGCCTGCCGTCCGCTGCACGCGGATGATGCAGTCGCGGTCGGGGGCTCCGAACCGTTCGCCAACGGAATCGATCAGGGCAAATTCCTCGTCGATCGCCGACGTGCCAGTCCAGCCAGAAGGGCGAACGCTCCGCAGCAGAGAGCGGAGGTCGTCATCAATCCGGATCCGGGTCAGGCCGTAGCCAGTCAGGCCCGTGATCAGGAGGACAGCGAGGAGGCTCCAGCGCCGCCAGTTTCCACCGGAAGCAGGTGGTACTCGTCCGGATCGACGATCCATCCCCGGCAGGTCGTCGCCCCGCAGCGGCACCGGATGGCGGTCTCGGCTGGCCAGCAGTAGTCGATCAGCAATTGTTCGCCGGGGGCGATTGGGCGGATGGTCTGCAGCCACAGGCGGTCTTCCTGCTCGCGGGTCTCTTCGTCCTCCCAATAGAAAAGTTCACAGTTGGGATCGCAACTGTGATTTAAAAAACGCAGGGGCGCAGCCGGTTCCAGCAGTTTTCCGCTAGGTAGACCCATGCAATAGTTAGGGTCGTCAGGGTAATCGTCGAAGATTTCGCCGGCGATTTCGCAGAGAATTTCGTCGCCAGGCAGGTGCCGGCTGGCAAAGACTCCCGTGCCCACCGGCGTCTCGCCGAGTTCGACCAGCGTTTCGAGGGAGCGACCGGCGATGGCATCGGCGAGGGTGGGGAGGGTGGTGTCGTCGTGGGTAGGTTCGGTTGACGATCCGGATGATGGCATGGAGGCCTCGGGTTTTTTATGCTGCTTCAATGCTGCGGAACAGGCTGGTGGCCGTTTTGGGGGCGACCAAAAAAAGAGGCTGCGAACCGGCATCCGGCCCGCAGCCCCAATGAACGTAGGAACTGTACCGATGAAGGTGAGCAATCGTCAACGCAGTCGACCGAACCGGGGGTGGAAGGCGGAGTGTGGAGTGGTAGTTGCCGCGCTGGTCCTGCTGCTGCAGGTGGAAGCAGTCACCGCGGCCGCACGTGACGACGAACCCGGCCAGCGGGCGACGCTTCGCATTGCCTGTTTCAACACGGAAGTCCTGACGATTCCCGGAGAGTGGAGTCGCCTGGCCCGGTTCCGCTTCACGCCAGCACGGCAGCGGCACCTCGAAGGGGTCGCTGCCGTGGCCGAGGCGATTGATCCGGACATTCTCGTGCTCTCTGAAGTGACCTCGGCTGCAGCAGTGGAGGCCCTCGCAGCCATCCTTCGGGACAAGGGGCTGGGAGACTTTCGTGGGCATCATGTCGACGGACGCGACAGCTACACGGGGTTTGATGTGGCGTTCGTCTCGCGGATTCCACCCGATCGGGTTGCCGGGGAGACCATTCATCTGTTCGCGCCGGCACACACGCCGCGAGTGGCAGGCCGTGATGATCAGACGGTCGATCTGCCCTGGACCGTGGAACCCTACGCGAAGCCTGACCGTGAGGGGGACCTGCATGAGGACATCGCGGTGCTCAAGCGGCATGCGGTCAGTTTCTTCACGGTAGCCGGCCACCGCCTTGGGCTGGTCGGCCTGCACCTCAAAAGCAACCCCAGTGATCCGGCGGCCAACGCCCTGCGGATGGCCGAGGCGGCGATTGTGCGGCGGATTGTCGGCCGGGAGATCCTGCCGCGGGGCTATCTGCCGATCGTGCTGGGAGACATCAACGACTACGACCCCGACATCCCGATGGCTGACACGTTTCGCACAACCCAAACCGAGGTCCTGCGGCACCTAAAAGATATTGATCCTGTCGCGCCGGGTGTTGAACTGGTCAATGCGGCGGGGTTCATTCCCCGCGTGGCTGATCGGTTCTCGTCGCACTGGGACTACAACGAGAACGGTGCGGCTGACAGCGATGATGTGTTCACGCTCATCGACCACATCCTGCTCGACCGGCGGCTGGTGCCGGCGGTTCGGCGGGTCTTCATCTGCCATGCCAGCAGCCTCGCGGTGTCAGACCACTTTCCGGTGGTGGTGGACCTCGATCTCTCGGCGGTCCCGGTGGCGGGGCCCTGACTGCAAAGGGGCGGGGGGCCATGCTCGGCCAGCCAGTTCAGCCGGCCAGTTCAGCCCGCACCCGTTCCAAAAGCGTTTTCGTGGCCCGGATGCCTTCTGGCTCCGAGAGGCCCTTCCCTTCGTATTCAATGCCGACATAGCCGCGGTAGCCGGCTGCAAGCACCAGCGTGAGCATCCGTTGATAGTCCGTGGCCGTCTCGTTGCCGGCAGCATCAAAGGCGTGGCTCTTGGCGCTGACACCCTTGGCAAAGGGCAGCAGTTCCTCGACGCCACGGTACCGATCGTAGTCGTAAAAGTTGCCAAAGTCGGGCAAGGTGCCACAGTTGGGTTTGGCCACCTGCTGCATCACCCCGGCCAGCCAGCGGCCGTTGCTGGAGAGGCCACCATGATTCTCAACGATGATGTTAAGGTCGAGCTGGCCGGCATAGTCGGCCAGTCGGGCCAAACCGTCGGCGGCAAGTTTCTGCTGCTCTTCGAAGGACCCGGCGCTCGCCGCATTAACCCGGATCGAGTGACAGCCCAGTCGCTTGGCGGCCTCGACCCAAGGGAAATGGTTTTCGATGGCCTGTGTCCGGGCGGCGGCGTCGGGGTCGCCCAATTTGCCGAGTCCGTCGCACATGATCAGCAGATTGGTCACGCCCTCGTCCTTGGCCCGCTGATCCAGCGTGGCCAGGTAGTCATAGTCCTTTGCCCGGTCCTTGAAAAACTGGTTGACGTATTCGACCGCGGCGATGCCGTAGGCCCGCTTGGCTTCCCGGGGGAAGTCGAGGTTGTCGAGGGTGCCGGCAAAGATCGTCCGGTGCAGCGACCACTGGGCAAGCGAAATCTGAAACAGCGGTGGGGCGTTCTCGGTCGCTGTTTCGCCTCGGGCGAATGGTGCCCCGCCAGCGAGGCTGATGGCGGCAACCAGCCGGTTGAACTGACGGCGGCTATAGGGACGAGGGCTCGGCATCGGGGGAGTTCCGGGGGGCTTGGTCGGCGTCTGGGGCATAGGTTCTGCCACGATACGACACGGCAACGCGAACAAAGGCAAGAGCAGCCAGCAGCATGACGCCGGTGAAGAACCAGTAGTAGTTTGCCCCGGCAAGCCAGGCCGCGACCGGCTTCAGGCTCAGCAGGGCATTGATGACAGCGGTGAATTCATTCCCGACGGCGACGCTCGCCAGGTAAAGACTCATCACAACGGACTTGATGCTCGGCGGCGCCTGCGTGTAGCTGAACTCAAGGCAGGTGATACTCACCATCACTTCGGCTGCGGTCAAGAGCGCGTAGGCGAGGACCTGCCAGCCGATGGAGGGGCTGCCGCCAGCGTCGATCCAGACCTGAATCAGTCCGCTGATCGAAAATGCCGGAACGGTGAGGAACATACCGATGCCGATCTTGCGGAGGGGGGTGAGCGGAAAGCAGCGGTCGATGGCCGGGTAGATCACATAGGAGAAGAGTGGCACGAACAGCAGGATGAACAGCGGGTTGACCGCCTGCAGCTGACTAGGCAGGAGTTCGAGCTGCTGGAGGCCGCTGGGCAACCAGCTCAGCCCTCGAAACAGTTGCATATCCATCGACTTGGCCTGCAGCACCCAGGCACTGGCGGTCTGGTCGAACAGGCACCAGAACGCGGCCACGCAGAGATAGATCGGCACCAGACTGGCCAACGCCCGCAGGCCGTCACCGCTGAAGGCCTCGCGGAGAAATGCCCGGCCCCGGGGTGGCACGTGGACGAAGGTGTTGCGTCCCAGCCAGAAGACCAGCGTCGCCACCGCCATCAGGATTCCGGGCACCCCGAAGGCCAGGCTTGGCCCGGGATGAATGCCGAAGGTGGCGAGGGGCTCAGCGATGCCACCGAATACCGCCTGAAAACTTTTGGGGTCGAGCAGAATCGGCGTCAGCAGGGTGCTGGCGAGGGCACCGAGGTTGATGGCAAGGTAGAACCAGCCGAACACCCGACTGAGCAGGTGGCGGTTGGCTGTGCCGAATTGGTCGCCAACGTGGGCTGAGACACAAGGCTTGATCGCCCCGGTGCCGACGGCGATCAATGCCAGGCCAACCCCCAGCCCCAGGCGGGTTTCATCAACCGCCAGGGAGAGGTGCCCCAGGCAGTAGATGATCGACAGCCAGAGAATGGTTTGGTACTTGCCGAACAGCCAGTCGGCGAGGATGGCACCCACCAGCGGGAAGAGATAGCCTGCCACCACGAAGGAGTGGAGGTAAAACTTGGCGTCCTCCGGCCCCATCACCGCCAGGTTGCCGCTCTGGTCGAGCAGGTGTTCGGTCATGAAGACGGCTAAAATCGCCTTCATGCCATAGAAGGAGAAGCGTTCCGCTGCTTCATTGCCGACGATGTACGGAATGCCTCGGGGCATCCGGGCGGTTTCGGCTGGAGCCGTGCGGTACGATGCGTTCATGGGCGATCCTGGCGGTCGCGCGGGTGAGGATCTGCCCGCCGGTCGAGCAATCCGTTGATGTGACAAGAGCATGACCCAAACGCAACCCGGCTGGCAAGCAGAGTCGCCCGACGGCTGGTTGATGGTAACCGTCGATCGGCTGCCGGCCTGGATGCTGTCGGCCTGGGGCGCTACCTGGGTTGCAACGCCAGCCGTGACGCGGATCGCCACGGCTGGCCTGGCCTGTGACCGGGTGCTGGTGCGGTCGACCGATCCGGCGGACAGCCTTCGGGAACTGCTGACGGCCCGCCTGCCGGTGGCTGCTGCAGGAGGTTCGCAGGCTGCGGGCCCCCTGGCTGCCGCTGCTGCGCGAGGCTGGAAGGTGACCGTGG
>JBDQOY010000011.1:0-9079 GCA_040260935.1 Pirellulales bacterium | reverse complement strand
GCACGGCAGCGGTTCGGCCTTCCCGCCAGCTGCAGTAATGGCCTCAGCCACTGCCGCCAACTTATCGGCACTCCGCGCCACCAGGTAGACCGTCGCCCCATTGGCGGCCAGCGTTTCGGCAATGGCCCGACCAAGCCCCTGGCTGGCGCCGGTCACCAGCGCCACCTGCCCGGTCAAATCAGCTCGGTTTCCCTTCACCTCAGTCGGCTCTGTATTTCGTGCCATCTCGCGTCCTTTCTGCCTCTGCCCCAGCATGGGCATGGGGGGAATGAATCGTACCTTGGTCCGGACGGCATGCTGCCCTCCAGAGTCTCCCGGAAGGGGCCGCGCCGCCCGCGGCTCTTTGCGTCTGTATCGCGGCTCAAACCGCCTCTTTTCAGCTATCGATCACGCCCTGACAGGGACGCTTTCGATCGATCCGCTTGAGCAGGCCCCGCAGGACCCGCCCCGGACCAACTTCCCATAGGCTGCCGACGCCCGTCGAGAGCAGAAGTTCCATTGACGCCTGCCATTCCACCACGCCACAGACCTGCCGGGAGAGCAGCCCGCGAATTTCAGCCGGCTCCGTGTGCGGCTGGGCATCGACGTTACTGATCACGGCGATTCGCGGGGCTCGCAGTTCAACCTCTTCGAGCACAGCAGCAAGTTTTTCCCGAGCGGGCTCCATCAGCCGGGTGTGGAATGCGCCGGCCACCTCAAGCGGCACGCACTTCATCGCTCCAGCAGCGGCGGCGGCCGCCGGCACCCGTTCGCAGGCAGACTGGCTGCCGGAGACCACGATATTGCCCGGGCAAAGCACGTTGGCCACTTCCAGAATGTCGCCGCCCCGCGCGTCATCGCAGACCTGCTGAACTTGCTGCCGGTCAAGCCCAAGCACAGCCACCATGCCACCCGGGGAGGCGTCGGCGCAGGCCTGCATGGCCCGGCCCCGGACATCCACCACCCTGACGGCCGACTCCAGATCGAGGCTGCCAGCATGGACAAGCGCGGTGTACTCGCCGAGCGAGAGCCCAGCAGTCAATGACTCCGCCGCACTATCGGCAAAAGGGCTGTCCTCGCGGGTGCGGAGCACCTCGAGCATCGCCAGGCTGGTGACAAGAAGAGCAGGCTGGCTGACGGCGGTGGTGTTGAGCCGTTCCGCCGGTCCGTGCTGGCAGATCTCCAGAAGGTCATAGCCGAGCACCGCGCCGGCCCGTTCGAAAATGGCTCGGGCAGCAGCATGCTCCAGGCACCACGCCCCCGCCATGCCGACGGTCTGGGCGCCCTGTCCCGGAAAAAGCAGTGCGAACACCTCGTCCGCCAAGAGACTATTCCTCGGTCTTGACGACGGGACGGCCCATGTAGTGGCCACAATTGCCACAGACCCGATGGGTCGGAACCGCTTTGCCGCAGGTCGAGCAGAAGGTCACCTGCCGGGGCGTGAGAAAATCATGGGCCCGGCGGGACCCGGTTTTCCGATTGGACTGTCGACGTTTGGGGACGGCCATGACTCAGCAACCTGCGGACGGGGGACTGCGAAAACACAGAAATTATGCCGCCAACCGCCGGCCGTCAAGGGCCGTCCATGCAACCGGGGGCCCAACCTGCTGCCGGTCAGAACAGCTTTCGCTGGGGGCCGGATGGGGGCGCAGCACCGAGATGCTCCTCGCCGCGATCGGTCAGCCGCCGCCCTCGGGGCGTGCGAATGATCAGTTCATACCGCAGCAGAAACGGCTCGACATCGTCCTCAAGCGTGTCGACCGCGGTGCTCATCGTGTGGGCAATCGCCTCGATGCCGGCCGGGCCACCGTCAAAAACCCGCTGGAGCGTCTCAAGGTATCGCCGATCGAAGCCGTCGAGCCCGAGTTCGTCGATCCCCTGCATGCCAAGCGCCGTCCGTGCCACGTCAAGGTCCACCACGCCGGCGGCCCGGCTGGTGGAATAGTCGCGGACCCACCGCAGGCGATTATTTGCCAACCGGGGCGTGCCCCGGCTGCGGCCGGCAATTTCGGTAGCAGTCTCGTCGTCCATCGCCATCTCGAGTTTGCCGGCAGACCGCGTCACGATCTGGGAGAGTTCCGGAACGGTGTAGTAGTCGAGGTGCTCCCGAATGACGAAGCGATCGCGGAGCGGCGCCGAGATCAGCCCGGTCCTGGTGGTTGCTCCAACCAGCGTAAAGGGCTGGAGAGGCATATTGATGGTCCGGGCACTCATGCCGTCGCCCAGCGTGATATCGATTCGGAAATCTTCCATCGCCGGGTAGAGAAATTCCTCCACTGCAATCGGCAACCGATGAATCTCATCGACGAAGAGCACCGACCCCGCCGATGCGTTGGTGAGGTAGGGCAGGAGATCTTTCGGCGCGGCCAACGCCGCCCCGCTGGCGATCTGTAGCGTGGTCCCTAACTCATGGGGAATACAGGTGGCGAAGGTGGTCTTGCCCAGTCCGGGCGGGCCGTCGAGCAGAATGTGGCCGAGGGGCTCTCCCCGCTTGCGGGCCGCGTCGATCGCAATCGACAGACGCTCGTGCACGTCCTGCTGCCCGATCATCTCGCCAAGCCGCCGCGGCCGCAGCATCCGGTCTTCCGGCTGCGGGTCGTCTATCGGCTCGATCGATGGCTCACGAAATTCACTCACGGCTGCCCTCTCCGCATGGCCTGTCACTGTAGCAGTTCTCTAGCAGGTCTCTCCGCCGCCGCCAGTTCAGCCCTTGCCGTGGGTCTGCCGGTAGATCAGTTCCAGGGCTGCCTGCACGTCGTTCACCTTCCGCCGGCTTTCACGAAGGCCATCCACCAGCCGCCGAGCATCTGCGTCGGAATGGCCGAGGCTTCGCAGCACGTCAAAGGTTTCGGTCAGCACGTCGCTGCCAGCGGCGGCCGCCGCCGGATCGTCACGGGCCACCAGCAGGGCAAATTTCGGCATTTTCCGGCGGAGTTTGGCAATGATTCGCTCCGCCGTGGCCGCCCCCACCCCGGGCAGTTTGGAAAGCCCGGCGGCGTTCTGTTCCTCAATGGCAGTGGCCACCTCACCGACTGGCCGAATCATCGCCCGCAGGGCCTTCCGCACGCCGACGCCGTCCACTTCACAGAACAGCTCGAAAAACTCCCGCTCCACCTCCGACAGAAAGCCAACCAGCCGAGGCACGAGGTTCCCACGGGTTGGATTCCCCTCGAGGTATTCAAGCGTGAAGAGCGAGACCCGTTGCCCCAGTTTGGTCTGCAACTGCCGCCGCACCATGTCGGGCACCAAGACCTCGTGGACGAGATCGCCGAGGGTGAGTTCGATGGCTGTCGGCTCGACCCGCTCAAGTGTCCCGGTAATCTTGCGAATCATGGCAGTGTTCCTGTTTCAGACCGTGATGGAGCAGGGTGGGGCGATTGAGCATAGCGGGAAAGCAGCGACCCGCTCCGCTGGTTGTGGAGGGGCAGTTTGTCTGCCCTCAAGGCTGTGGGGTTTTAGGTGTTTTCCCGGAACTGCGGCCGCCGTCCCGGCTGGGGCCGAAGCCGCAGATGATAGTCGGCCAACGCAATCGCCAGGGCATCGGCGGCGTCGGCCGGCTCGGGCCGAACATGCAGCCGCAGTTCGCGTTGCACCGCCAGTTGCATCTGTTCCTTGTTCGCGTGGCCACTGCCGGTGAGCATGCTTTTGACCCGATTCGGCAGATAATGGTGCACCGCAAGCCCCGCCTCGGCGGCAGCCAGGCAGATGATGCCCCGGGCATGGCCCATCAGAATCGCCGTCTTGGGAAAACGGGCGTGGACAAACAACTGCTCAATGGCCAGCGAGTCAGGACGGAAGGTGGCGAGAATTTCTCGGATGCCCCGGTGGATGGTCAGCAGGCGATCCTCAATCGCCTCACCCTTCGACCGAACCGTGCCCGCCTCGACGAGGTGTGTCTGGCCATCCCGCACTTCAATGATGCCATAGCCGGTCACGTTGAGCCCCGGATCGAAGCCGACAATCCGCAGTGGGGCCGACGACGCGGCAGCACCGCCGCGGGCGTGCAGAGCATGAGCGGTGGCAGCAGGGAGTTTCATGACATCAGCGTAGCCTTCCCAACTGGCAGCCCCCTAGAGCGGTTTTGAGCACCAGCGTCCTACCTGGAAACCCGTCCCGCCCGGAAACCGCACCGTCTGAACCCGATGGAGGAACCATCGACATCCGCGGGCCTAGTCGATGCTGGCAGGGGGCTGCTCTGCCGATTGTTCTGATTGCACGGGCAGTGCCCCCGAGAGCCAGTTTGAACAATCCTGGGCCTGCGTGCACTCGGGCCTACTGCATCGCCATGACCTGTTTGGCAAACGCCACACCTTTTAAGTAATAGGTCTTGCCTGACCCGAGATAGTGATAGGGGCGATCATTTCCGACTTTTTGCCACTCGGCTTGCTGCGCTGCCGTTCCTTTCCAGTACTGCTTCTCGAACAGTTCCTCCGCCCGCGTGTCGTAGTACTCCGCCGTGGGAACAAAGGCGACCGTGTCCGCAAAGCCTTCGTGCCGGGCAATGTTGGCTTGCGCAACCTGAAAATCGCCGCGGGCGGGAATTCCTCCGACGCCGAGTTCACCGATGACCACCGGAAGCTGGGGCGTACCCAGATCCTTCCGGACGTCCTGAACAAAGTGAATCATCCAGTCGGTGTAGGCAGCGTACCGCTCGTCACGCAACGCATGATTGACCTTGTCGTTGAATCCCTGATGCCAGATGAAGCCAGCCAGTTCCGGCTGGTATCCGGTCAACTCAGGAAACTTCTCCTCGACGCTGGCAAGTTCCTGCTGGGCGAGCCGAATCATCTCGCGATAGAAAAATCCGAACTGTGATCGGGTGTCCTGCAAGGTAAGCGTGGACTTCTTTTTCTTCTGACGTTCCCACAGAGCGTTCACCTCACCGTCCTGAGGCGGGCAACTGGGGGGGCGAAAGTCCACCGCGACCGACTTGCCTCCCCAGGCGATCTTGATGAGGAGCACCGGCTCATCCGACCAGTCGCCAACGGCATGCCCAAACCCAAACTCAGGCCCAATCGAGTCTTCTCCCTTGGTTCCAAAGCCAACCGTCAGGGGGCCGTGTTTCGCCCCACCTGGCTTCGTTGGGTAGGTGATCCAGACGTCGTCACGCACCTTCCAACCATCACCATTTTTCAACTGCAAATAAGTGGGCTGAATCAGGGGATCATCACGGTAGGTATCAAGGTGCGCCGGGTTGCCCTTTCCCTCCATGTTTGACTGTCCGACAAGCAGAAACACCTGGACCTGCTTTTCTGCGGCAGGGCTGAGTCCCGCCAGCAGCCACGCCGCCAACGCAAGCTGACTCGACAGACAGCGAACCACGCGCCACCACGACCGCAACCGGTTGACGTCCATTAATCTGCTCCGTTTTTCAAAGAACAACCCGTGCTGGACAAAGCAAGACTGCAACGGCCTCACTGCACCGGGTTGAAATCTTTCGCGGCACCAATCGATCCTGGTGGCGGCACACGCAAGAGGCCGTTGAAGCCGTCCGCCAAGCGAAACCTGACTCCTCTCATCTCTCACATGAAGCCCGAATGTTGCCGTCGAATGGCCGGATGTTCTACCTTACGAATCGGCAGACAGCACCCCTATTTGTCCATGCCCCGCCGGGATCACGCCAGCGGCTCTGCCTGCTTTCCGCCATGCTCGCCCGCCACGGTCTCAAAGCCCCGACAGCCTTTGATTCCCAACCATCTCACGACCACGATGCTAGGTACGAAGAAAACCATCCCTGTCCTGATCGCTGCGACGTGCGCAGCAGCCCTCACCGTGCCCTGTGAGGCTGCTGGAAAAAAGGGGCCGATTCCCAAGCCCGACTTCCTCACGGGCGAGCCGATCCCGGCAAAAGCAATCCACGACTGGAACCTCGGGCCCACGGGGCTCCGCGGGTGGATGTACAGCGACCAGCGTTCGACCACTGACGCCCGCCACATCAAGGTGACCAACGTCGCCACAGGCTCCCCCACCGATGGCATTCTGGCAGTCGCTGGCTCATGCCGACCTGAGAGACCTTGCCTGGGTTGCCCAGCAAATCGGCAGAGGGCTGTCCGAGAACACCATCCCCAAGCGCAACGAGGTTGCCTCGACTCTTCTCGACTGCCTGGAAAAGCGATTCACGGGCGCCGAAACCGACCAGTGGATCTGCCAGACCTACGCAAACGTCCTCCGCGTGGCGGGAAATCCCGGGCAGGCAGCGACGCGGCTTGAGTCGCTGCTGAAGACCTATGAAGGCCCGGCGCGACCGATGCTGGAACAGACCGCCACTTGGATCGCCAAATCGCAGGCAGAAGAAGCGAGCGGGCCAGCTGACAAGTGAAGCGCAGCCTCGCCATCACGGCTCGCTTCGCTTGACGGCCTTCGGCCGGAAGGCGGCGGGCATCCAGCCCACCCTTGGCCTCAATACACCCCACAGGATTCGAACCTGTAACCTTCGGGGATCTACACGCGAAGCCTCGCCATCACGGCTCGCTTCGCTTGACGGCCTTCGGCCGGAAGGCGGCGGGCATCCAGCCCGCCCTCGGCCTCAATACACCCCACAGGATTCGAACCTGTAACCTTCGGTTCCGTAGACCGATGCTCTATCCAATTGAGCTAGGGGTGCTCGCACCTCAACAATACACGGTCACCCCGGCGGCTCCAAGCGGAGTTGCAGAAATCCGTCGTCATCGACGTCAAATCGCTCCGGTAATTCCCGCCAGCCAAGGCCGGTGGCTGCTGGAATCGTCGCGGCAATCACGATGCTCGCCGCGTCATCGCCTCCCGCAGCTCCAGGCCCTTCAGCGAGGCCGGGCAGGGGCTCCCGGTCAGCCTCTCGCCGCAGGGAAGCCCGCGGCCAGACGACCGCACCGTTGACCACGCGGCCAAGCGAGTCAGCCTTCCAGGTCACCTCCTGCACCTGACCACGGCAACGGGGAGTGTTCATCGCCACGAGTCCACAGCCTGCCGGGGCATAGGCAACCACTGGCTCACTGCCAAAGGCCGCCGCGTAGGCCTCCACCGCAGGCTGGACCGCCGACAGGTCGGCAGTTGATGCCAGCGGCAGCACCACAACCTGCGGAGGCTCAAACCCAGGCTGAAGTCCGGCTGCTGCCACTGCGGCCACCTGTCCGGGCCGGGCCAGCCAGACCGTGGCCCGGTGCCCCGATAGGGCCTCAATCAGGTCAGCGGTCGTTCCCTCTGCAGAGACGGCCCTGCCAACAACACCGAAGGCCTGCAGCGAGTCGGCCTGGAAACCATCTCCCAGCGGATCAGTCGCCGCCAACGACACCAGCAGTCGATCCCGACGAGTCAACAGGCAGCACCCATGCAAGGCCTCTGCAGTTGCGGCGACAACACCCCCACGGTGCTCAAGTCGGGACTGGACCGCCGCGGCAGCCGTCTCTTGCAGGGCCAACCGGGCAACCGCGGGCGCCGCCCCAACGGGCAGCGGTCTGCCGAACCGCATCGTCACCGGTTGCGTCCAGCCTCGGGGCCACTTGCTGAAGAAGCGGCCCTCTGAAAACGAGAAGACGCTGCCCCAGAGGCCGTCGATGGCCAGCGGCACCATCGGGGCACTCACCCTGTCAAGGATGTGGCCAAGGCCGCGTTTGAAGCCCAAGACCTGACCGGTGCGGGAGATGCCTCCCTCGCAAAAGATGCCGATCACATCCCCATCGGCGAGTCCTGCTGTGATGGTCTTCAACGCGCGGGCAATCGACTTGGGTCGCGGCTCGAACAAGATGAATCGCCACTGAGCCGCCAATCGGTTGAGCAGCCGCCCGCGAATGTTCGGGCCATAGACAACCATCCGCACTGGCCGCTGCGAGGCCAGCACCACCAGAAAGCCATCCAGCCAAGAGATGTGATTGGCAACGATCACCACCGGCCCCGTGTCCGGGATCAGATCGGCCCGGCAGATCCGAAACTGGCAGATCGTCCGAATGAATGAGTCGACCAGCAGCCGCAACGACGACCGCGGCGCCGCCAGAATCGCCGCCAGTGAGGCCACGAACGCACAGGCGGCGAAGATCGCAAACACCCCCCGTGCCGAAAACAGCGGATGCACGTCTTCACCGACGCCAACCGGAAGCCGCAGGCCGTAGTAGGCGATTGATGAGGCAAGCATGCCGGCGAAGACCAGCAGGTTGGTCGCCGCCAGTGTGGCTCCCAGGCGGGCAGGGGGGCTCTGTTCCTGTAGATAGGCCTCCAGCGGCACATCAAACATGCCGGCCCCAACCCCAAGCAGGAACAGCCAGCAGGCCGCCACCAGCAGGCCCGCCGTCAGCCCTCCATCACCGCCGAAGAGTTCTTGGCCTGATACCGCGAGGGCCCCGCAGGCGCCCGTCATGATCAGGCCGCCAACCGGCACCAGACCGAGGTTCACCTTTGAGTCGGGGTCGATCCCTTGGCGGGAAAGCCGGCCAGCCAGCAGACTCCCCGCCCCAATCCCGCAGACCAGTGCCAGTAGCAGCGGCACCACCTCCCGCTGGGTCGTGGCTCCTGACTCAAAGGCATATTGATCGACGTTCAGTTGAGCGACTGCCGCGATCGCCCAGAAAAAGACAATGCCAGCGGCAGCCCCCGCCAGACGACGGGCCCCAAGCAACTGCCGCAGATCGGAGAATGTTTTGGACAGGGCGTTCCAGGGCAGGGGAGCCCGTGGGTCTGCAGCGGGAATGACTGGCAGTCTCAGTGACACCAGCCAGCCGAGCGTGGCCACCACCAGCAGCCCAACTGCCGCCGGCAGGGCATGACCAAGGGGCAAGCCCTCCAGCCAGCCAGGCAGCACCCGCTCGAGATCAGGCTGTGGTGAAAGCCAGGTGATGTCGGCCACGGCATTCCCCAACGCCATCCCCACCAGTGTCGCCGCCAAGGACACCATGGCAAAGACCCCGTTGGCTGCGGACAGCCGCGCGGTGGGAACGGTTTCCGGGATCGTGCCGAGCAGGCTTGGGTTCAGCAGGGTGGTCTGCAGTCCGAACAGGCCGACCACGCCGAGCAACAGCCAGAGCCCGACCGGAATACCGGCAACGGCACCACCCGATCCCGCCCCCCAGGCAACAGCGACTGCCGCAGCGGCACCGATCAGCACTTCGGCAAACTTGCCGCCGATGACGAT
>JBDQOY010000151.1:0-7246 GCA_040260935.1 Pirellulales bacterium | reverse complement strand
TCCGTGGCCCTGGCGGCCCTGGGGGTTTTGTTCCCCAGCGTTCTCCCCGCCAACCTCAACACGTTCGGGGCCGGGGGCCGCGGGGGCTTTTTCAAACAACGCCGAGGCCCGCCCTCGGCGGCCGCCTGCCAGGAAGGTGTAGAGGTGGGCGGCAAGACCGCTGGGAAACTCAACCCGCAGGGCCTCCAGGACCTCTGACCAGATTAGTCCGCGCCGGTAGATCACCCGATAGGCCGCCTTGAGCGCGGTGATTTCTTCGGTTGCAAACCCTGCCCGACGCAGTCCAACGGAGTTCAGGCCGACAACACTGCCGGTCTGTCCGTCAATCAGCATGAACGGGGGCACGTCCTGGACGACGCGGGCGTGTCCGCCAATCATTGAAAACCGACCGATGCGGCAGAACTGGTGAATTGCAACGGCTCCAGAGATAAACGCGCGGTCTTCAATGTCGACGTGTCCGCCGACGAGGGCGGCATTGGCAAGGATGCAGTGGTTGCCCAAATGAGCGTCGTGGCCGAGGTGGGCGGCGGCCATCAGGTAGTTGTGATCGCCGACCAGGGTCTGGCCGTCGGGCTTCAGGGCCCGATGGATCGTTACGCCTTCGCGGAACACGTTGTGGTCACCAATGGCGATTTCGCCCACCGCTTCGGGACGGGCCACATGTTGTGGCTGTCCGCCGATCACAGCGTGTTCGCAGACTTCATTGTGGCAGCCCATCCGAACGCCCGTTTTGATCACCGCACCACTGGCGACGGTGCAGTAATCCCCCAGCGTCACCCCGGCTTCAATCGACGCAAATGCGGCAACGGTGACGCCAATTCCGAGCGAGGCGTCTGGACTCACTGAGGCCAGGGGATGAATGCTCACAGGATGCCTGCGTTGAGAAAAAGTGAGGGGATTGCAACGGACGTGCCGCCTGCGGTTTATCGGTATCGAGGGGTGTCGAATTCAATGCCATTTTTCACCATGCTGGAAAGCCCCTGAAGACTGCCTGCCTTGCCTAGGCTGCGTCCCTCAGGTGGTTCGCCGGCCTTCCACTCGGGACAGATGGCGGCCGCACGCTACACTAGAAAAGTCGTGACACCGCCGGGCTGCTGGCGGCACACTCCCCCCTCTCTGGAAAGACGTTGATTGATGGCAACCCGTGAAGAGGCCTATGCGGCCGCTGAAAAACTCAAGGATGAGGGAAATCTAGACGAGGCGGTGGCCGCGCTCGATGCCGTCGTTGGTGAACATCCTGATTTCGCGTTGGCCCATTCCGCATTGTCGGCCTGGTGCACTCGCCTCCAGCGACACGAAAAGGCGGTTGAGCATGCCCGGCGGGTCTGTGAACTCCAGCCGAATGACCCCTTCAGTTTCACCGCCTTGAGCGTGGCCTGCATGCGGGCTGGCATGATTGCCGAGGCCGAGGATGCTCTGGGCCGTTCCCGGATGATGACGGGCTGAGCCGCAGCAAGCAGCAGGGGAAAGCCCTCGGGCGAGCCCTGAACTGAAATGAGTGCGAGAGGCGGGAGTCGAACCCGCACGCCTTGCGGCACTGGAACCTAAATCCAGCGCGTCTGCCAATTCCGCCACTCTCGCAGAAATGGCCGAGGCCATCCTGTACTACGTCGTAGTCTACCGTGTCCCTGCGGTGGTGGGGCGGCTTCCTCCTCAGCGTTCTCTCAGAAGGTGGTCGAGATTGCCGGTGCCAGCGGAACGATGAGGCCAGCCCGCAGCCAGCGGGAACATCCCTCAGGGGCCATGAACAGCCAGCAGTCACGGCTTCGAAGCATGGCGTCGAGTCACCAGCAAGCAGCCGGCATCGATGCGAAACACCGCCAGGGTGGTGGTGTCGAACTGACTGGCCGACCGGAGTGGCCGCCAGAGTCGGCGGGCGAGCGAAAGAAGGCGTGACGGGGGCACAGCACCGGTATTTCGGGGTGTTTCTTGAATGAATCTGGGTGCGAAACTACAACAACTTCGGCGTTTCGTGCGATCCTAAGCTCGATTCGTCCCTCCGTCCGTCAATGGAACCAGACAGCCAGAACAGGAGATCCTATTCATGCATGCACCCCTCGTGGTCCTCGGTGGCGGGCCCGGTGGCTATGCGGCAGCCTTCATGGCCGCCGATCTGGGCCTCGATGTGACCCTTGTCGAGAAGGATCCGCGACTTGGGGGGACCTGCCTCTTGCGTGGCTGCATTCCCTCGAAGGCGTTGCTTCACGTTGGCCGCGTGGTGGCGGAGGCCAGGGAGATGGAGGACTGGGGGGTGCGGTTCGCGGCCCCGACCATCGACATTGATGCGGTTCGAGCCCGGAAAGAGAAGGTGATCGGGGCCCTGACCGGTGGGTTGGCCCAGCTGGCGCGGCGCCGCAATGTCCAGATCGTGCAGGGGGAGGCCCGCTTCACTGCTTCGAACACCCTTGAGGTCACAATGGCAGCCGGCGGCAGCCAGACGCTGACCTATGACCACTGCATTCTGGCCAGTGGGTCCCGTCCGGCGCGGATTCCGGCGTTTGACATCGGGAGCCCCCGGGTGATGGATTCGACAGGGGCCCTTGAACTGGCGGATGTGCCGGATTCACTGCTGGTCATCGGTGGCGGGTACATCGGCCTGGAGATGGGGACGGTCTACGCGGAACTTGGATCGCGGGTGTCTGTCGTTGAATTGACCGACGGCCTGCTGCCGGGTGCAGACCGGGATCTGGTCAAGCCACTCCAGAAGCGACTGGCGAACCTTTTTGAAGCGATCCGGCTGGAGACTAAGGTGGTCCGGTTGGAGGATCGGGGGAATGGGGTTGAGGTCTTTTTCTCAGGCCCTGAAGGCGAAACGAGTCAGGTCTTCTCGCGGGTGTTGGTGGCGGTTGGCCGACGGCCCAACTCAGATGGGATTGGACTGGAGCAGACCGGCGTCGTGGTCGATGCAAAGGGGTTTGTTGAAGTCGATGCTCAGCAGCGAACAGCTGATCCGCAGATCCTCGCAATCGGTGACGTCTGCGGAGAGCCGATGCTGGCCCACCGTGCTAGCCATCAGGGCAAGGTGGCGGTTGAGGTATTGCATGGCGAACCGGCCCTGTTTGAGCCCCGCGCGATTCCGGCAGTGGTTTTCACCGATCCAGAGATCGCCTGGGCCGGTCTCACCGAACAAGAGGCGGCTGCGACCGGCCGCGAGGTCGACGTCAGTCGGTATCCCTGGGCTGCGAGCGGTCGGGCCCATGCCCTGGGCCGCACGGACGGCCTGACCAAAATCCTCGTCGATCCCGAGACCGACGCCGTTCTGGGGGTGGGGATTGTTGGCCCGGGTGCGGGAGAACTGATCGCTGAGGGAGCCTTGGCGATTGAAATGGGCTGTTCAGCCAGGGATCTGTCTGAAACGATCCACCCGCATCCGACGCTGGGTGAAACGGTGGCCTTTTCCGCCGAGAACTATTTTGGCGTCGCAACCGAGATCTATCGGCCCAGAACGGATGCCGCAGGTCGCTGAGGCGGAGGTGCCGCGAATCGCGGTGCTTTGCCCCCCGGCTGCGTGGAGACCTTTACGCCCGGGAGCCCGGGCAGGATAATCCTGGAAAACAGTCCTCGCGTTGGAGAAATCAATGGCCAGTCCCGAGTTGGACCAGTCCCACAGTCAAGGAGCAGGTGTCGGGGCGGTCGGCACGGAAACGAGCAGCGACGGTGCCCTTCCCCAGGGAGTCCCGGGGCAGATGTCGATTGGGCAGGCGAGCAGCGTAACCAGTGGTCAGCCCACGCAGGCTGACGGTGTGGCCGTTGTTGACACCGATCCGACCGAGACGCAGGAGTGGCTGGATTCGCTCCGCTATGTGCTGGAAAGCCGTGGGGCTGATCGGGCCAGTTATCTGCTGCATGCGATTGAGCAAGAGGCGTATCGGCTCGGCGTCCAGATTCCCTTTGTCGTCACGACGCCTTACATCAACACGATTCCGACCGACCGGCAGCCAGCCTTTCCCGGCAACCGCGATCTTGAGCGGCGGATCAAAAGCATCATTCGCTGGAATGCCATGGCGATGGTCGTGCGGGCGAATCGCGAGGACAAGAGCATCGGTGGGCACATTTCGACGTTTGCCTCCGCCGCCACGCTCTATGAAGTCGCCCTCAATCACTTCATTCGGGGCCGGGGGAATGATTACTCCGGCGACCAGGTCTACTTCCAGGGGCATGCCTCGCCCGGGATCTACTCGCGGGCATTCCTAGAAGGACGACTCACGGAGAAGAATCTGGAAAACTTCCGTCGCGAGTTGGCCGACGGTGGCGGTCTGTCGAGTTATCCGCACCCTTGGCTGATGCCTGGATTCTGGGAGTACCCGACGGTTTCGATGGGCCTCGGTCCGATCATGGCGATCTACCAGGCCCGCTTCAACAAGTACCTCCAGGACCGTGGCATCAAGGACACCAGCCGCCAGCGGGTCTGGTGCTTCATTGGGGATGGCGAGTGCGACGAGCCTGAGACGCTGGGGGCCATTTCACTGGCTACCCGTGAGGGGCTCGACAACCTGGTGTTTGTCATCAACTGCAATCTCCAGCGGTTGGACGGCCCAGTGCGGGGCAACGGCAAGATCATTCAGGAACTCGAGGGAGTCTTCCGTGGCGCCGGCTGGAATGTGATCAAGGTGATCTGGGGTGAGGAATGGGATCCCCTGTTGGCCCAGGACGAAGACGGTATGCTCGTCAAACGCATGGGCGAAGTGGTCGATGGCCAGTACCAGAAGTATGTGGTTATGCCCGGCAGTTACATCCGAGAGCATTTCTTCGGGACTGATCCTCGGCTGACCGAGATGGTTGCTCACCTGTCGGACGAAAAGCTGAAGAAGCTGCGGCGTGGTGGCCACGACCCCGAGAAGGTCTATGCGGCCTACCACAAGGCGGTCAATGAGCGCGATATGCCGAATCGGCCGACGGTGATCATCGCCAAGACGATCAAGGGATACGGCCTTGGCGAGGTGGGCGAAGGGCGAAATGTCACGCACCAGCAGAAAAAGCTCAACGAAGAGGAGTTGCGGGCGTTCCGCTCACGGTTTGGCATTCCGATTTCTGATGACGAGGTTGCCAAGGCACCGTTCTACAAGCCGGCCGATGATTCCCCCGAAATGCGGTATCTCCGTGAGCGGCGTGAGGCCCTTGGTGGGTACGTGCCCACCCGCCCCGAAACGCAGCCGCTGTTGCAGACGCCTTCGCTCGACGACTACCGAGCCTTCATCGAGAAGAGCGCCGGCCGCGAGGTTTCAACCACGACCGGTGCGGTCACGTTGATGGCCTCGCTGTTGAAGGACAAGGCCATCGGCAAGTACATCGTGCCGATCGTGCCCGATGAGTCCCGTACCTTCGGCATGGATCCGCTCTTCAAGCAGTGCGGCATTTACGCCCACACGGGCCAGCTCTACGAGCCGGTTGATTCCGATCAGTTGCTTTACTATCGGGAGGCCAAGGACGGGCAGATTCTCGAGGAAGGCATCACTGAAGCGGGCAGCATGTCGAGCTTTGTTGCCGCTGGCACGAGCTATTCGAGCCACGGCGTGCCGATGATCCCGATCTTCATCTACTACTCGATGTTCGGGTTTCAGCGAATTGGCGACCTGATCTGGGCTGCCTGTGACATGCGGGCCAAGGGCTTCATGATCGGCGGTACGGCGGGCCGAACCACCCTCAACGGCGAGGGGCTTCAGCATCAGGATGGTCACAGCCATCTGTTTGCAACGGCCTACCCGACGGTGCGGGCCTATGACCCGGCCTTTGTCTATGAAGTGGCAACCATCATGCTCGATGGCATGGATCGCATGTATGCCAAGGGCGAAGACTGGATCTACTACATCACCGTCTACAATGAAAACTACGAGATGCCCCCGATGCCGCCGGGCTGCGAGGAAGGCATTCTCAAGGGAATGTACCGGCTTCGTGACGTTGCCGCCGCCAAGCCGGCCGGTGGCATGCCTCATGTCAATCTGTTCGGGTCCGGAGCGATCCTGCGGGAGGTGCTTCGGGCGGCCGACATGCTGGCGGACTCGTGGGGCATCAGCAGCACCGTGTGGAGCGTCACCAGTTGGAAGGAATTGCGGCGTGGGGCCCAGGAATGCCGTCGCTGGAACATGCTGCACCCGGAGGCTGAGCCGCGAAAGAGTTACCTTGAGACAACCCTGGCTGACACGGACGGCGTGTTTGTGGCAGCCAGCGACCACGTGCGGGCGGTGCCGGAGCAACTTGACCCCTGGATTCCCGGTGGGCTGTTTGTTCTGGGAACCGATGGGTTCGGTCGCAGTGAGACCCGGGGCGTGCTGCGGAGGCATTTTGAGGTTGATGCCGAGTGCATCGTTGTCGGCACACTCTCTCAGTTGGCCCAGCGTGGGGCCATTGGGGCTGATCAGGTCGCCAAGGCGATTGCCGACCTGGGAATTGACCCCGACAAGGCTGACGCCGCATCGGCATGAACGGAGCCAGCTGGAAAAGTTTGCCCAATCCGGTCATGGACGGGCCAGCGTTTCCCAAAACATCTGCTAGTATTGAGGGATAGAAGAGGTGCTTCTGCTGGGGCGATGGCCGGTTGAGTGGCTGTCATCCTGCACGGCACGGACGTTTGATTCACTGCGTGAGACAGCATGGCGACAGCATTTACACTGCCCGACCTCGGGGAAAACATCACTTCTGGCGACGTCGTTTCGGTCTTGGTGAGTGCCGGCGACACTGTTTCGGCTGGCCAGGCGGTGCTGGAGGTGGAAACCGACAAGGCTGTGATTGAGGTGCCCTGCCCGACAGCCGGCGTTGTCGGCGAAATACTGGTGAAGAAGGGCGAGACCGTGAATGTTGGTCAGCCGCTGCTGACCATCGGAGCCCCGGGCAGTGCGCCAGCGGCAAGCCCTGCGCCAGCGGCTGCGTCAGTTCCCGCTGAAGCCGCCCCAGTGGCACCCCCGGCGCCGGTTCCCGCTGCCGCCGCACCGGCTCCGGCTTCTGCTCCTCCGTCATCGCCAGAGCCTGCAGCGGCATCGCTAGCAGGTATAGCCAATGGAAAGCCTGCCCCCTCCACCGCCGCCGCTGGTCCGGTGAACCCGGCGGGCCCTGCCGTGCGGCGACTGGCCCGGGAGCTTGGTGTCGACCTCAATCGGGTGACCGGCAGCGGGCCGGCGGGCCGGATTGTTCGCGAAGATGTGGTTGCGGCGGTCCGCCGTGGCGCCAGTCAGGGTGGCGGACAGCTGCCTGCGGTTGGCGGCAGCGAGCGGGACGACTGGGGCCCGATTCATCGCGAACAGATGTCACG
>JBDQOY010000150.1:0-3872 GCA_040260935.1 Pirellulales bacterium | reverse complement strand
CGTCAGCCCGGCACGGGAGCGGGCGGCAGTGGCTGGCCGCCCGTTGGTGGATGGATCGGCACAATCGGCGGTGCTGTCGTGGGCCCCTGCTGCGGGATCCCCCCGGGCTGTGCCGGCAACGATCCGGCGGCTGCTGGCTGAACGCCTGAGCGGGCATTCAGATCGGCAATCAACTGCTGTACTTCGGGCCGGAGGGCAATCCCGCGGCCATTGAAGACATCGGCAGGGGTGACACCGTAGCGACCATAGAGCACGCCATCAGCGTTGTGATCAATCGACAGGTCAGCGCCACCCAATGAGACCCCGAGAAAAAGCCCGCGGCTACGCGCGTACGAATAGATTTCTGCCCCCAGCCTCGCATCAGTCGCGGCATTGGCCTGCCGACCAACCGGTCCGACAGCCACCGACGCATCGGCCCCCAGCGTGACCTTCTGCCCATTGAGAATATTGGTCAGGCTCTGCGGGGTTTTGAAAACCAGCACGATATCAGCAGCCTGAACCCCGGCTTGAAAGCCAATACTGCCACCGCCCATGGTGACCATCACCGGCGGGCTCCATGAGCCATCCGCGTTTCGAACGTGGAGGACACCCTTCCCGTAGTTCACCCCGAGGATAAATCCGCCTTTGACCATGTTGGGAAAAATGGCCACCCCAGCCGATGACTGCAGCATGCTCGGCGGAATCGATTCAATCTGCAGACTAAAGAACTGATCGAGCGTCTGTCGGGCTGCAACAACGGTCTGGACCTCTGGCCCGGCCATCGTGGGGACCGTTTGAGCTGTCAGTCCGCGGCTCAGCATGACGGCGAGGCAGCAGCCCAGCGTTTGCATGAGTCGGCGATCAACCGAGAGACGGGAAGAGCAAAACGACGAGGCCATGATCGCATCCTTTCGACAGCGGGGCGGGGCTACTCCGCTCAAAAATAGCCCCAGGCGGCCACCGTCGTCGACGCCAGTTTAAGCCTGCTTTTCTCGCGGGACCGCAGCTACCTGCAGCAGGATGCGTTTTATTCGTCCCGCTTCGCCACCCGAAAGACCTCGTCCAGCGTGGTCTGGCCCTGCAGCACCTTCTCGAGCCCATCGTCAAACATCACCCGCATGCCACCATCAACTGCTGCCCGGCGAATGTCCTGGGTGGCCGCCCCCTGGAAGGCAAGTTCACGGATTTTGTTATTGAGCACCATCAGTTCAAAAATGCCCATCCGGCCCTTGTACCCACGCTTCTGACACTTCACACAGCCCCGCCCTTTCATGAAGTTTGCCCGGGCCAATTGTTCTGGTGTGAATCCAGCCGCCTGCAACTCACTTTCCAACGGTTCGTGGGGTTGCTTGCAGTTCGCGCAATTCAATCGCACCAGTCGCTGAGCGAGAACCGCCACAACACTGGAGGCGACGAGATAAGCCGGCACGCCCATGTCGATCATGCGGGTGACGGCACTCGGGGCGTCGTTGGTGTGCAGCGTGCTGAAGACAAGGTGGCCCGTCAGCGACGCCTGAATGCCCATCTGGGCCGTCTCGGTGTCCCGCATCTCACCCACCAGAATCACATTCGGCGCCTGCCGCAGCATTGCCCGAATGACCCGAGCGAAATCGAGCCCGATCTGGTGCTTGACCTCTACCTGATTGATGCCTGAAAGATAGTACTCGACAGGATCTTCCGCCGTGATGATCTTGGTGTCAGGGCGGTTGAGTTCGTGAGCGACGCGTAGAGCGTAGTCGTCTTTCCTGAGCCAGTCGGCCCGGTCACCAGAATGATGCCATTGGGTCGTCGAATCAGATTCTTGAAATGCCGGAAATCCTGTTCCGACAGCCCCAACTGGCGAATGCCGACCTTGATGTTGTCTTTATCGAGAAGACGCATCACCACCGACTGGCCGTGGTTGGTCGGCAGGACGCTGACGCGAAGGTCATAGTCCTTGCCATCTTGGGTCGTAATCTTGATCCGACCATCCTGCGGCCGCCGCCGTTCGGCAATATCGAGCCGCGAGAGAATCTTGATTCGTGAGAGAATGGCTCCAAGGAGCCGGCGTGGTGCACTGTCCCGAACGACAAGACGACCGTCGATTCGATACCGAACCCGAATCTCATTCTCAAATGGCTCGATGTGGATGTCGCTGGCTTTGAGATTGACTGCTTCGGTGATGATGAGGTTAACCAGCTTGACAACCGGCGCGGATGAATCGTCCTCGTCTTGCTTGAGCGCCGATTCCTGCTCGACCGTGGTTTCGGTGAAGTCGATTTCAGTGTCAGTAAACTCCTGTGTCAGCATGGAGTCAGCACTCTCCCCATCACCAGACCCATAGTGCCGGTTGATGGCCTCAATGATCTGATCTCGCATCGCCAGGGTCATTTCGACCTCGCGATTGAGGATGAAGCGGAGCTTTTCCTGGGTATCAATATCTGTCGGGTCGCTCGTAGCAACCCGCAGTCGCGGCCCCTCCTCATCGAGCGGAATGATGGTATTTTCCCGGGCCACGCTCTCGGGCACCAGATCGACGACATCATCCGCAATCATCATGCCATCCAGATTGATGAACGACATGCGATTGACCTTCGCCACCACCTTCATCACCCGCTCGGGATCGGCGTAGCCCAGCCGCAACACCTCTTCGTGCAGCATCTTGCCTGACTCACCAGCAATTCTCGTTGCCTCGGTGAGTTGGTCCTGGCTGATGATTCCCTTGGAAACCAGGATGTCAGAGAGGGTCTCGGGCATGGGTGCGTTTGATCAGCAGAGGTGGAAAAGAAAAAGTCAGTCGGTGGCGGCATCGAGAAACGTGTCGTCGTGCTCATAACCGGGGGCGCATGTGCAGAGAAACACCAATTCCTCCGCACCAGTATTTCGGATGGTATGCCGGAGGCCAGGTGGAATGGCAATCGCATCGCCCGGCCCGACCGGCCTGGTCTCATCGCCCAGGGTCATTGCCGCAACCCCGGAGAGGATGTAGTAGATCTCCTCCGTAACGGCATGGTGGTGAGGCGTTGTGGCCTGTCCCACGGCAAGCCGCGCCTCGGCCAACGACTGGTTTCGAATGCCAGAGTTGCGATGGGCCAGCAACTCCCGAATCGTTGAGCCGTCGACGGTTGTGAAGGGAACCGCGTCCTGCTGATTGATGACGTCCACGTTTCTAAGCCCCAACTCCTTCTCCAGTTGACGCGTGTGCGTACGTGACGCAGCGACGCTCCCACTCGAAGTTTACCTGAGACTTGCCGGCTTGGTGGGCCGGGCATGCCGGGCAGGACGCCCGCCCCCTCTTTAGAGCCTTTTCTGATGCAAAATCGCTGGCGTGAGCGTGCGGCTGTCCCAGGCTTCCTCACCATCTCGGTCGGTCAGACGGTCCGGCAGGTCCTCCGCCGAAATCGAATCATCTGACTCGACCAGCAGCCGACTGGCGGCTGGAGCGATGGTCGCCAGTGCCACCATCAGGGCATTCAGGTCGGAACGCCGTGACTGGAAGAAGGCCCAGGGAGGCGACACAAAGATCATCCAAGGGGCATCGCTCGGTATCGCTGGCATGCGGCGGGGCCAGAGCAGCACATCGCCACTGATGACCTCGATCTGCTCTGCCACTCCCAGTTCCCGCCCACTCCTCCGGAGGCAGTCTGCGGTGGGAAAATGGCGTTCGGCAAAAATGGCCTGTCGCGCCCCTCGGCTGATCGCCTCAAAGCCGAGTGCCCCGGTCCCCGCAAAGAGATCGATTGCAATCGCCCCCTTTGTTGACGTCCCCAGAAGGTCGAACAGCGTCTCCCGCACGCGGTCCTTCATCGGCCGAGTGGGGCCACCGGGTCGAAAGGCAAGCCGCCGCCCCTTGAGTTCGCCACCGATCAGGCGGGGCGGGCTGGCGGGCTCAGCCGGCTCGCCCCCCTTTCGCT
>JBDQOY010000149.1:0-3392 GCA_040260935.1 Pirellulales bacterium | reverse complement strand
GCTGCGGGCCCGGGCACTGCTGCACGAGCCTGCGGTGTTGCTCCTCGACAATCCCAACGCAGATCTTGACCCACCCGGCCAGCGGCTGGTGGAGGACCTGGTCAACGAAGCCCACCTCGTTGGCCGGGTCGTGGTGGCGGCCTACAACGATGCCGTTGTTCCCGCCGGATTCAGCGATTTGCTTGTCATCAGCGAGGGCCGATTGCTACGGGCCGGTCGGTGTCGGCCGGACGCCTATCCGGAGGTCAGCAGTTGGCAGGTTCGCATCGAATGCCCTGATGCAGCCCACCAGGCGGCCCAGGCCATTGGCCATATCGCCACCACTACGGAGGTGCTCGACGCTCACGCCCTGCGATGTGTCCTGGCCACACGCCGCGGTCCAGTTCATGAGGCGATCAGCATCCTCGTGCGGGCTGGCCTGCCAGTTGCGGGCTGCCGCTACGACCCTCCCTGGCCAGCGCAACTGCTGGCTGCCCTGGAACAGCCAGTCTGACGAGCCAGCGCACACGCCACCAACGCCTCCGACTTCAGGCGAGCACTGCAGGTGCCCAGATCGGCTCAGGCAATCTCGCAGGCGGCCACCAGTTCTCCGACAAACTGCTCAACCGCCTGCGCCATGGCCGGAGCTGATGGAGCTGCCTCGAGTTGCCGAACAACTGCCGAGCCGACGATGACACCGTCAGCAACCTGAGAGACCTCACGGGCCTGCTCCGGTCCGGAAATTCCGAACCCGACCAGAATTGGGACGCTGCTTCGCTCCCGCAGCCAGGCAATCCGGTCGATCAACCCAGCCGGCAACGCGGTGCGTTCTCCAGTCACCCCCGCCACCGACACGCAGTAAAGAAACCCGGTCGAACGCTCCGCGATCGCCTCCGCCCGCGCTGGGGGCGTCGTCGGCGTGACGAGCCGTACAAGGGCGAGCCCCGCCCGCCGGCAGGCGGCATCGAGATCGTCTGATTCTTCCAGCGGCAAATCGGGCACCACGAAGCCGGCCAGTCCGCTGGCTGCCGCCCGGCTGACAAACGCGTCGATGCCGATCCGGTAGATGAGCGAGTAACTTGCCATCGCCAGCAGCGGCATCGAAATGGTCTGGCGGGCTCGGCTGGCCAGTTCGAAGAGCTTGTCGAGCGTCATGCCCGAGGCGAGGGCCCGGGTGTACGACCCTTGAATCACCGGCCCATCGGCAATTGGGTCGCTGTAGGGCACCCCCAGTTCGCAGATCGTTGCTCCAGCCCGGTCAAGAGCCTGGAGGACTGCCAGTGTCGTCTCGACATCTGGGTCACCGGCCGTGACAAAGGGGGCGACCGCTCGCCGCCCCGCCGCTGCACAAGCTGCAAACGCCTGTTGCACTGCGGCGATTCCTGTGCCCTTTCCATCGGTTGCTGTAGCCATGGAGTCTGTCATCCTGTTGCGATGTGATTGAACGGGTGGGAGAGAACCAGAACCCGGGCAGCCGCCCTCAGTCAGCTGCCTCAGTCTGCCCGCGCAGGCGGGCGATTTCGGCGGCATCCTTTTCACCACGGCCAGAGAGACAGACGACCAGAATTTGGTCGGGCCGCATCCGGGCCGCCTCTTCAACCGCCCAGGCAAGGGCGTGGGATGTCTCAAGCGCCGGCAGAATGCCCTCCTGCCGTGCCACCGTATCAAAGGCTTCGAGGGCGGTAGCATCGGTAACATTGGTGTATTCCACCCGGCCCGTGTCCCGCCAGTAACTGTGCTCGGGACCAACACCGGGGTAGTCAAGACCGGCCGACACTGAATGCACATCGGCCGTCTGGCCGTCGGCATCCTGCAGCACATAGCTGAGGCTGCCATGGAGGATGCCCGGCGTGCCGTAACTAAGCGGTGCGGCATGCTCGCCCGCGCCGCTCGACCGCCCGCCGGCCTCAACCCCAACCAGCCGCACGTCAGCATGATCGACAAAGGGATAGAACATGCCGGCGGCGTTGCTGCCACCACCGACGCAGGCCACCACCGTGTCTGGCAGCCGCCCGAACAGCCGCTGACAATGGTCGATCGTCTCCCGGCCAATCACCGACTGAAAATCTCGGACGATCCGCGGAAAAGGATGGGGCCCAACGACCGAACCGATGATGTAATGTGTGGTCTCGACGGAAGCCATCCAGTCACGCATTGCCTCATTGATGGCATCCCGCAACGTCCGGGAACCGCTCTCAACAGGCCGCACCTCCGCCCCCATCAGCTGCATCGTGCGAACGTTGGGGGACTGCCGACGAACATCCTCTGCCCCCATGTAGACCGCGCACTCCAGACCAAACCGGGCACAGGCGGTGGCGGTGGCGACACCGTGCTGGCCGGCACCGGTCTCCGCGATGATTCGCCGCTTACCCATCCGCATGGCCAGGAGCGCCTGGCCCAGGGTGTTGTTGATCTTGTGGGCACCGGTATGGCTGAGGTCTTCCCGCTTGAAGTAAATCTGGCCGCCACCGGCGAGTTTTGTCAGCCGCCGGGCAAAGAGCAGGGGGGTGGGCCGTCCCACGAAGGCACCCAGCAGATCGTCGAGTTCGCGGGCGAAGGCCGGGTCAGCCAAGGCGTCGTCATAGGCCTGCTGCAACTGATCGAGGGCTGCCGACAGCGTCTCTGGGACATACCGCCCCCCAAACTGGCCGAAACGGCCGAGTTGGTCGGGCACCTGGGAGAGGGGCTGGCCGGGGGCTGCCGCAGAGGACATGAAAAACTCCGGAACGAGGCTGGCGGGACCAGGACAACGAGTCGGCACAGCCTACCATTCGGTGGCTTAACGCCGACCAGCTATTGTAGCCTCCACGCCGCCGCTGCGACCCTCCACCCACTCCCGCACCCGCCCTGGTGCTGCTCCATGCCTGAACTCCCCGAAGTGGAAACGATGTGCCGCGGCATTCGCGACGTCATCGGCCAGACCATCGTCAGCGTCGCGACCCCACGCCGGACTCGGCGGCCGAGCCCAATGAGCCCGTCCCCCCGGCGGCTGGCGGCGGACCTGCGGGGGCAACGCATCGAGGCGATTGAACGCGTTGGGAAGCGGGCGGTGCTCCATGTCCGGCCCCCGCAGGCGTCAGCATCCACCCGCCTGGTGATCGAGCCCCGCATGACCGGCCTGCTGCTCCGGGTGCCGCCCCCGACCGAGCAGCATGTGCGGCTGATCGTCGAGTTCCAGGCAGGTGGCCCCCCGCTGACCTTCTGGGATCGCCGGGGCCTGGGCACCATCCGGCTGGTCGATGCCGCCACGTTCGCTGCTCGCTGCGGCCCACCGGCGATCGGCCCCGACGCCCTGAGCCTCCAGGGCGACTGGCTCTACGAGGCCATCCATGCGTCTCGGCGGTCGATCAAGGTGGCCCTGCTTGATCAGCGGGTGACTGCCGGCATCGGAAATATCTACGCTGCCGAGATTC
>JBDQOY010000148.1:0-2611 GCA_040260935.1 Pirellulales bacterium | reverse complement strand
GGCGGCCAACTGCTTGCATTCCAGTTGCCCCTGCCTACCCGCCATGAACGCCTTCAGCAGCGCGGGTGTGGCATCAACTGAATCGTTCTCAAGAAAGGTGTAACGAATGGTCAGACCCTGCTTCTCCCATGCAGCAAAACGGCTGAGCGCCGTCGGCAAATAGTCCTCGCAGTCACGCAGAATCGCCACTACAGAAAGCTTTTCGGGCAGGCTTGCTGGCGAAGTGATCCGCCGTGGTGCTGGCAGGGCAGCCGGCCGGTCAGATAACGTTATCCGACTATTTTCCCGGTCATAGGAAACGTGACGCTGTAGCCGTTTCCACTGCCCGGTGAAATGCACTGTGCGGGCATTGCGGGTCGCCGCCGGCACATCCCAAAACGTACGGTTGAACTCATCGGGCAGCCGCACCGCTCGTGGCCCCAGTGTCAGCATCAGCATGTTCCAGTAGGTCGAACCCGGCGCGAACGGGTGCAGATCGGGATAGCGACGCTGGAGATCGGCGAAGGCGTCGCTGAAGTCTTGCCGCAAATAGAGAAAGCCCGGCTCCAGCGTGACGGCAGTTCCGTTCTCGACGCTAGGCGTAAAGCCGTGCCGGCGGAGATCGGCCAGCACTGGGTCAAGCGGCAACGGGTTGGCCACCCAGAGCAAGCCGGCCTCGGGAGCCAGCCGGGGCAGCCCGTGGAGGTCGCCGACGACGTCTGTGTCGGGGTCGAGATAAAGCCCTTCAGAGAGGCCAAAGGCAGTCAAAAGTCCTGCCCGCAGGGCATCGAATGTGAGCAGCCGCTGGCCCGGTTGCTCATCGAGCGGTGGCCTCAACACCACACTGTGCCAACGCTGCTGAAGCTGGTCGAGCATCTGGCTGCGTCGGTTTGCAGAAAGCCCCGGTTCGTCAATCAGGAGCAGATGCCGGTGAACGACACCGGTGCAGTTGGCGTCAACGTAGGCGGCAAAGCGGGGCAGCAACTCATCGACCCAGTGGTCGGCCTTTGAGATCGTCATCACATTGAGGGCGTTCTCACCTTGCCCAGTCGCCGTCATGTCTTCACTGACGTTGTTCACAAAAACCTCCGCCAGGGGGTGCCGGCCGCGATCTCATCGTGGTGCCACTGCGTCCAGGCCAGCCAGTGCAGCCAGCCTATGCGGTCAGGCAGGTGTCGCTCACTTGGGCTGTGGCCCGTCACGTCCCAGGCCATGGCGGCCTCATCCATGGTGACTGTAGGAATGCCGGCCAGCACGGCATCGACAGCCACACTTGAGTTCAGCGTGATGACCGCCCCGGCATCATCCCAGTCGGTCGTGCGGGGCAGGCCGGCCACAGCGACATGCTCTCGCCGGTCAGCTGGGTGCGGTCGAAAATGGCTGCATTCGGCGGCGACGGCACGATACCAGTCACCCGGTGTGGCAAAGTGCGGCGAGTAGGTCTCGCACTGACCGCAGAGAATGGTCTGCCGCCCCCCCTCTCGCCAGGGCCGCACCGGCACCCCATGCTGCTGCCATCGCGAGCCATCGGGATGGTCAGGCGTGCGGTGGTCGCCCCGCCTGCCATGGCCCGAGAGCACCAGCGAGACCCACTGGCCCGGGTCGCCGAAGCTGCAGCGATCGACCAGCAGGAAAGGGCCATCCGCCTCAATCGCCCGCCAGCAGCTGGTGCCGAGCAAAATCGGCAGGCCGTTCTCCTGGCGTTCGGTGGAGGTGGTGACAACATGCGGCACGCCGAGTGATCGCAACCCCTGCGACACTTTCTCTGCGAATGGGCGGTGCCAGCCGATGCGAGGGTGAGCATGGATAACGGCCTGCGGCCGCGGGCGTTGGTTCGGCCTCGCTGGTTTGTCGAGCACTGCACCAAGGTGATCAGTCACGGCTGAAGCAAAGCTCGCCCAGGAATGGTTTGTGCGAATCCATTCGCTTCGGGCTTGGGCGGCCTGTTGATCAACGGGTTTTTGAACCAGTTCCTTCATGAGCCCAACGAGCTTCTGCTCGTCTGGCTCTGCCCATTGGCCGCATTGTCTTAGTGATGGATCGGGATGCTTGGGCCAGGCAGTTGTCATTGAAAATGATAACGGGATACCCCAATGATTGAGCCCATCGGCAAGCCCGCTCCAGGCCGTCGCAATGACCGGCAACCCTGTGGCAGCAGCCTCTCTCGCCGGCAACCCAAACCCCTCACCTCGCGAGGCAAAAACAGCTGCATCAACACGGCCATACAATCTGACCATCTCCTTGCTGTCGAGGTCGGCGGCCAAAATCTCGATGTTTGGCGGAAGAGGACCAGGATCGAGACTTTGATTACGGGTTTTCACAATGAGGCGATAGTTTGGATCCGCACCAAACGCTCGACAAAAAGCACGGATTGCGACGTCCCATCCCTTCCTCAGCCCTGAGGTGGCAAGCGTAAGAAATGTAAACGGCCCTCCACGATCTGGCCGTTCAACAAATGAATACTCTTCTCGAATTCCGAGTGGCACAACGGCAAGCGATGTAGTCACCCCGGCAGCGCGGAAAACATCAACTAGCCACGGCGACGGTAGTAGCACCCGATCGCATTGATTCAGTCGTGCCGACCAACCCGAGGGCAACTCGTTACTTTCAAACATCGTGACGGCAAGCTGGC
>JBDQOY010000147.1:0-11199 GCA_040260935.1 Pirellulales bacterium | reverse complement strand
TGCTTATTGCCGCCGTCGGCATCGGCCTGTCGGTCTGGGGTATCTGGCAGGTGAAGACACAGGAGGATGCCTCGCAGCGATCGTTACTGGCGGCTCTGGCCAGAGGGATCAACCTCTCGACCATCGCGATTGTCGGTGCCGCACTCGTTCTCACCTTCTTCCTGCTCGGGTCGTCGTACATCGGTGTCGGCGTGAGTGTGATCGTTGGCTTGGTTGCCGGCTGGCTGATCGGCAAGTGGACCGAGTACTCGACGAGTAATGAATTTGCTCCGACAAAGGAGTTGGCCGATCAGGCCCTCACAGGGCCGGCAACGATCATTATTGGCGGCGTTGCAGAGGGCATGCTTTCGGTCTGGGCACCAGTGGTGATCACTGGTGCGGCGACCCTGCTGGCCTTCGGCTTTGCCAATGGATTTGCCTTCTCAGACCCCAATGCATTCGCGTTGGGGCTGTACGGAGTGGGCATCGCGGCGGTTGGCATGCTCTCGACGCTCGGCATCACCCTGGCGACCGATGCCTACGGTCCGATTGCGGATAATGCTGGTGGGAACGCGCAGATGGCCGGCATGCCGGAGATCGTTCGAGAGCGAACCGATGCCCTCGACGCCTTGGGGAACACGACGGCTGCCACCGGCAAGGGGTTTGCCATTGGCTCCGCGGCCTTGACCGCCTTGGCCCTTCTGGCCGCGTATGTCGAGGAAGTGCGGATTGGCTTCGAGCGGTGGGGCGAATCGGCTGTTGTCGTGACCGAAAGCGGGGCCGCCCAGCCGGGAAGTTGGGTGAAGGTTTCCGACGGAGTGCTCGTCAAGGCGGGTGCCACGCCGGCCGACAATCAGACCTGGCTGCTTGTCGACAAACGCGAATTGGTCAAGGCAGTGCCCGACTACAAGAAGCTGCCGAGTGGTTCAGTGATCAGCAAGATGCCCGACACCAAGCAGTTGGAGACGGCTCACGATTTGGTTGAGATCAAAGCAGCCCGAATGGCTGACTTCATGCGGTTCTACGACGTTACGCTGATGAACCCCAAGGTGCTCGTCGGGATGTTTCTTGGAGCGATGAGTACCTTTGTCTTCTGTGCCCTGACCATGAAGGCAGTGGGCCGGGCAGCAAAGGGCATGGTCGAGGAAGTCCGCAGGCAGTTCCGGGAAAAGCCGGGCATCATGGAAGGCACCGAAAAGCCTGACTACGCCGCCCCGGTTGCGATTAGCACCAAGGCGGCTCAGAAAGAGATGGTGCTGCCGTCGCTGCTCGCCCTGCTGACTCCGGTTGTTGTCGGTTTATTGCTCGGCGTCGGTGGCGTGATGGGCCTCCTGGTCGGCGGCCTGACCAGTGGGTTCTGCGTGGCGGTCTTCATGGCCAATGCCGGTGGTGCCTGGGATAACGCCAAGAAGTACATTGAGAGCGGTGTGCATGGTGGCAAGGGGACGGACGCCCACAAGGCAGCAATTGTCGGCGACACCGTTGGTGATCCTTTCAAGGACACCAGTGGTCCGAGCCTCAACATCCTCGTGAAGTTGATGAGCATGGTGAGTGTCGTGGCTGCGGGCCTGGTGGTCCGGTACAGCCTGGAGGCACTCGGCATCTTTTGAGCGACCAGTTTGGCTTTCAAGTCGTGGCGAGCGACCCGTCCGGACCGCGGGCAGGTCGGCTCGTCACGCCGCATGGCACAGTCGAGACGCCACTGTTCATGCCGGTGGCGACGCTGGCCTCGGTCAAGGGCGTCGATATCGGGCGGGTGGCTGAGACCGGCGCTGGCATGCTGCTGGCCAATACCTATCATCTGCACCTGCGGCCGGGCGAGGGTCGCGTCAATCGGGCTGGTGGCCTGGCCCGCTTCATGGGCTGGTCTGGCCCCACGCTGACCGACAGTGGCGGCTATCAGGTCTTCAGCCTTGCCCAGCAGGTTCAGGTGACCGATCGGGGAGCGGTCTTCCGCTCGCATCTCGATGGCGCTGCAATCGACCTGACCCCCGAGGCGGCGGTGGCGATTCAGGAGAAGTTGGGGGCTGACGTGGCCATGCAACTTGACCATGTCGTTGGGCTGCCAGCCTCACGGAGCCTGGTGGCTGAGGCGATGGAGCGTTCACTCGCCTGGGCCGAGCGGTGTCTGGCTGCTCGGCGGCGGCCTGACCAGGCGATGTTCGGCATCGTGCAGGGAGGGCTTGAGGCCGATCTGCGGGCGGCTAGCGCCCGTCACCTGACGTCCCTCCCTTTCGAAGGGTATGCCGTGGGTGGGCTGTCTGTTGGGGAAGGGCCCGAGGCGATGGCGGCGGCCTTGGCTGCCACCATGCCGCACCTTCCGGCCGAAAAGCCCCGGTATCTCATGGGAGTCGGCAAGCCCCAGGATATTGTCAATGCGGTCGCTGTCGGGATCGATATGTTTGACTGCGTCTTGCCGACCCGTTGCGGGCGTAACGCCCTGCTGTACACCTTTTCCGGGCCACTGCGGCTGCGCAATGCCCAGTATGCCGATGATGACCAGCCGATTGAGGTGGGCTGCCCGTGTCCGGCCTGCGGTCATAGCCGTGGCTACCTCCGGCATCTGTTTCTGGCAGGCGAGATGCTCGGTCCGGTGCTGGCGTCGATGCACAATCTCACCTTCTACCAGCGGTTGGTTCGGCAGTTGCGAGACGCTGTTCTGGCGGGCCGCTTCGCTGAGGTCCGGGCCGAGTTCCTCGCCCGCCTGGAGTGACGGCGTCCACGGGAGGTCGATCCGCCGGGGGGCTGGGCAGCAGGACTTGTCCGTTCTGACGGCAGACAACTACATTTGCGGTTCAGTTGCGTGTTCTCACCCTCCTCACCCCTCCCCAAGGGTCTCTGCCGTCGATGTCATTTCCTGACCAGTTTCTGTTTTCGCCCTGCCTGCTGGCTGAGGCGCAGCCAGCAGGGCCAGCAGGGCCGCTTGAACTGCTGATCACCTATCTGCCGATGGTGCTGATCGTGTTTGCGGCCTGGTTCCTGCTCTATCGCCCTGAGCGGGAGCGGATGCGGCGGCAGCGGGAACTGCTCGACAACATTAAGAAAAATGACCGGGTGATCACTGGTGCCGGTATCTGCGGCACCGTCTCGAGTGTCGACCGCGAGCACGACCGGGTTGTGCTCAAAGTGGATGAGGCAACCAACACAAAGATAACCCTGACGCTTGGCAGCATCAGCCGGGTGTTGACCGATACAGACACCGGAGTCACCGATGGCAACCGGGCATGAGGCCCGGGCCCGTGGTGGGCTCTTCTACTCCTCAATTTCTCTCCCCTGTTGAAAGAAGAACGCAATGAATCGCATGGATGGCTGGCTCGGACTGCTCGCTCAGGCTGCTGATGTGCCAACCGGAGCCTGGTGGGAAGAGGCCTGGGCCGTCTGGGGCCTGACCTTTGCGGTCGTTGCCGTCCCGACTTTTCTGGCGTGGCTTCTGACCAAGCGGATGCGGGTCGCAGATCTCTGGGGGCGTCTGGCGACGGTGTTGGTTGCCCTAACCGCTGGTGTGGTGGTGACGGCGACCGGGTGGCCGCCCCGCATGGGCATCGATCTGAAGGGGGGCGTGATCCTGGTCTACGAAATTGACGCCGCCAAGCAGCCCGAGGGTGGCGTCAGCATGGACAAACTGGTCGCTGCCGTGAGTCGTCGCGTCAATCCGGGCGGCCAGAAGGAAGTGACTGTGCGGCAATACGGCCTCAATCAGCTTGAGGTGATTGTTCCTGAGGTCGACCAGGCCGAAGTCGAAATGATCAAGCGGATTGTTTCGAGCGCCGGCGTTCTGGAGTTTCGGATCGTCGCCAACCCCGACGACCCTCGGCACAAGCCAATGATTGAAAAAGCCCGGCGTGTTGCTGGCACCACGGTGACGGAGGGCAAGCGGCCGATTGGTCGCTGGGTCCAGGTCGATGCGGCGAAAATAGATCCTGCCGGCGACCCAAGCCTGGTGTCCCGTCAGGTGGGAGACGGCAGCCCCGAGGTGTTGATGGTCCTCGACCGCTTTGACGTAACCGGTGGCTACCTCTCGCGAGCTTCTGGCGGCTACGACCAGAATCTCCAGCCCTGTGTGAATTTCTCATTCAAGTCCCAGGGTGCGGCCCTGTTCGGTACCCTCACCAGTCAAAACCTCCCCGACCCGGCCAATCGGCTGTCGAGTCGGCTCGGTATTCTGCTGGACGACGTGTTGCTGTCGGCCCCAACCATCCGCAGCACCATCTCAAATGACGGCCAGATCACCGGCAGCTTCAAGCCCTCTGACGTGGAGTTTCTCGTCGGCGTGCTCAATGCAGGTAGTCTGCCGGCGGCCCTCTCCAAGGACCCGATCAGCGAGCAGAAGATCAGCCCTCAGTTGGGGGCTGACACGATTCGTTCGGGTGCCCAGGCCATGCTGTTGGCAACAATCGTCGTGCTCGCTTTCATGCTCGCCTACTACCGGTTCTCCGGGCTCGTGGCAGACCTCGCGGTGTTGCTGAACATCGTGCTGGTGCTGGCATTGATGATTTCAATCAAGGCGGCCTTCACCCTGGCTGGTCTGGCCGGGCTTGTGTTGTCGGTCGGCATGGCGGTCGATGCCAACGTGCTGATTTATGAGCGCATGCGGGAGGAACTCGATCGGGGGGCGTCGGTCCGGATGGCAATCCGGAACGGGTTTCAGCGAGCCTTCTCAACGATTGTCGACTCCAACCTGACGACCCTGATTACTGGCATCGTGCTGTTTTCGATTGGGACCGATCAGCTCAAGGGGTTTGCGGTGACGCTCATTCTTGGCCTCAGCCTCAACCTGTTCACCGCGGTGTTCTGCTCCCGAGTGATCTTTGACTTCGCCGAGCAGAAGCGGTTGCTGAAGAAACTGTCGATGGGCCGCCTGTTTGGCCGCACCGACTATCGTTTTGTCCGCTGGGTGCGGCCGGCGGTGATTGGGTCGCTGGTCTTCATTGGGATTGGCTTGGCAGCCGCCTGGCAGCGGGGCCAGGGTCTGTTTGATATCGATTTCACTGGCGGAACGAGTGTCCAGGTGGCCTTCAAGCCGGATCAGGCGCTCGACATTGGAGCGGTTCGAGGGGCGGTGTCGGGCCTGCCCGATGTGGCGGTCAGTTCTGTGACCGTTGGCGATGCCGCGCCGAATCTGCGGTACAAGATCGACACCTCCGAGCGTGATGCGGAGACGGTGGAACGCACCCTGCGCGAGGCCTTCCCCGGTCGGCTGGCAACCTACTCGATGAGTTTCGGTGAGATTGTTTCATCTGCTGGCCCTTCGGCTGCGGCATCTCCGGAGGCGGCTGCTTCTGAGGACAGCGAAGCCGACGACGCAGTGATCGAGTCGCTCAACACGGCGGTGCAACTTGACTTTCCGCAGAAGATCAACCTGCCAACGCTCCGCGAGACTATTCAGCAGGCCTTTGCGGCGGCTGATCAGCAGGCGGCGGCTTTTGAATTGCAGGCGGAGGGAATGACTGCTCGGCTCAAGCCGTACCAGAACTGGACTTTGTCGACCTCGCTTGATCCAGAGACAACCCGCGGCATTCTTGAGCAGGTGGCTGCCAAGTTGGCCGACACGCCGGTCTACCTCTCAGCCAATCGCATCGGTGGCAAGGTGGCCGGAAACACGAAGGTGACGGCCGTCTACGCACTGCTTGCCAGCCTAGTCATGATCGTCGCCTATGTCTGGCTCCGCTTTCAGAATGTGGCGTTCGGTCTGGCGGCAGTGGTGGCCCTGCTGCACGATGTGCTGGTGACCATCGGGTGCATCGCGTTGAGCACCATGCTCTCTCCCTTCCTGGGGTGGGCGCTGGTTGATGACTTTAAGATCAGCCTCGATGTGGTGGCGGCGTTGCTCACGATTGTCGGGTTCTCGATCAATGACACGATCGTCATCTTTGACCGGATGCGAGAAATCCGTGGAAAGAGCACCAGCGTTACGGCTGACATGGTTGATCGTGCGGTCAACCAGACCCTCAGCCGGACGATCCTCACCTCCGGAACCGCCTTACTGGCGGCTGTTATTCTCTATGCCCTCGGCGGGCAGGGGATCCACACGTTCGCCTTTGCGATCCTGATTGGCATCGTGAGCGGCACGTACAGCACCATCTTCATCGCCTCGCCGATTGTCCTCTGGCTTCAGGGGCGTTTGGGGGGCGTTGCCTCGGGTTCATCCGCAGGGGCCGCCGGAACGGCGACTCAGACTGCCTGACCGGTCTGTTCAGGGCAACCGGAGCAGGGGACCGCGAAGAGCAGCTGGCTGCCCTGCAGTCGCTGGCCGGAAACCTACAGCAATGGGGCGGGACAAACCTGTCCAAGTGCGTGGGCGTGCCCGCTTTTATGGCGCATAGTTGGGTTGGAGCGACAGGCGGTCGAACGGATTCGTTCTGGCCGTCTGCCGATGCTTCAAGCCCCTTCCTGTGGCCGTTCCGGCCTTTCGGCAGGACTGAGGGCGGAGGTTTGCAGCCCCGTGAGGGTTGGCTGTGCCACCGTCCCCGAGCCCTCATGTTGCAATCCCTTCGATTCGGTGAAGCCATGTCGAGCATTGTGCAGGTCTTTCGGTTTGTGGTTGGTCTTGGTCTGGTTGTCGCGGGAGGCTTTCTTGCCGCTCCCTTTGTTTCGGCGGTGGTTCAGTCGGTCGATCAGAAGCAGGGATCACCAGAGGCTGGGGCTGCCGGTGCGGGTGGGCACCATTGGCAGGGCCGGCAGCCCGATGCGGTCGGCGTCTATGCAGTGCCGGGCATGGGGCAGTCAGCGCCGAGGTCGACTGCTGAGCAACTGCAGCCCTTTTCAAATCCTCGATCAATGCCGTTGGCTGGGGCTGTTGAAGCGTTGCCAACAGCCAAGGCAACAGCCCGGCCAGAGCGCCTGCCGCAGACACTGCGGACGACGCGTCCACCCGATCTGACAACGGCTTATCGTTCAACGGTCGAGATGCCACCCCCACCACTCTTGGATGCGGCAACGCCAGCGCCGGCTCGGCTTGCAGTGATGCCCCAGAGTCTTGCTGCCTCACCAATGCGGCAGATGCCTGAGTCACTTCCTGAGCAGTATCGCGTGCAAGATGGTGATGATCTAACGGGCATCGCGACCCGGCTCTATGGGCATCCGCGGGGGGCGTCTGCTCTTTGGCGAGCCAATGCCGATCGGCTCGAGCGTCCTGATCTGCTCCCCATTGGTCTGTCCCTTGATGTTCCACCAGCCTGGGCGGTGTTTGCTGACGCGCAGGGGGAAGCAGGGCGAGGCCAGCAGATTGAGCCAGCAGGAATCGTCCCGGTTGGTGCCGTCAGTGCATTCACGCAGCCGCTGGAACCTAGGGCCGCCTTCAGCGAGGGAAGCCCGCGGCAACCATCAGGGCCGACACCCTGGCTGGGCCAGCCGCCTGCGTTGCGGCCGGTGACGTCACGTGCGCCAGTGCAGGCAGCGAGCCGTGGCTCGTTGCGGGTCACGGCCGGGGAAACGCTTGGCTCAATCGCACAGCGGGTCTATGGCGATGGCGGGATGGCAGCTGCAATCTTTGCGGCGAACCGCGATCAGTTGCGGAGCCCTGATCTGCTCGTGCCAGGCATGGAGCTCCGGCTGCCGTGATGCCGGCCGGCCGTGTTCGGCGGCAGGCATCTCATTCGATCGACTGCTTGATGAACCAGAGTGACAGTGCCAGCGGCGTGGTGCCGCTTCCTGGGAGTGTTGCCAGTTTGTCGGCTCGGAGCGATGTGTTGATCTGGGCATAAACAACGGGGCCGATGTCCGCTGGCGGCGTCTCGCCATCCTTGCGGTCAGCCTGGGTCTTTGATCCATCTGGGCGGATCGTGTACCAGCTTTTGGGCCGGGCGGCCTGGAGTCGCTTGAATAGACGATCGGAAACCGCATCACCCCGTCCGGCGATGATGAGCAAGGGCAGATGTTCAAGAAGTGGCTGCGTTGGCCTGCGATCGACGAACGCCCGGGCCGCCAGGGCCGTGGTGAGTGACACGCCTTTGCCGGCCCATTCTGGGCTGATCAGCACAACAGCCTTCACGTCCTGTCCCTGGGGGCCCTGGGTATTGGGACGCCAGCTCCAGTCCGCGGCCGTCCACAGGCTCGCCAGCGTCCCACCGAGCCCTGAGCCAATCACACAGAGTCGCTCCAGATCAACATCTCCATCGGCTTCACGGGCCTTCAGCCAGTTCCGGACCGTTTCCAGATCACCCTTCACCAGCGCCTGCTGACGGATGGCACCGCCTCCGCTGGCGGCGATCATTTTCATGTCCTGCGGGTTCAGCGTGGCCGAAACGCGTTCGGTGGCCTCGTCATGGCCCCGCAGTTCTGGCACGGCAACAGCGCAGCCTGCCTGCTGGAGGCCGCGGGCCAAATCCTGCACACCCGCGGGCGAGCCACCGATGTCATGGACGAGGATCACCGTGGCAGTTGGGGCTTCGCCAGCTGGATAGAATGACATGCTCAGGGAGACCCTGTCTGATGTCTCGAGCGATACCTGTTCCGGCGGAGGGCTCTCGGCTGAAAACACAGCAGGGGAACCGAGGACAACACACCAGTAGCTGATCGTCAGCCAGCCGCGCCGCCAGTGACAGTATGCCGTCACGAGCCAGAGCCGCTTGAGCAGCGTGGCAGCCAGGCGGTGCCGGGCCGTGCATGGGAAGCCTGGGCCAGTCATGTCGCTACCTGCTTCGTTGGTCGGAAGGGATGGATTGGGGCGTCTGGCAGGACCATGATGCCCTGGTGGGACAGGTTTTCTGCTCGCGAGAACAGCCATACTCATTTGAGCCCCACGCACTGGGCTGGCCAGCAGAGGACTCCGAAGATCGTGCAGAGTATACTAATGAAGGACTTCAGAGGCACGCCGATCGCATTTCGCAACAGCAACCTGTGTGTTGCTGGGCGGTGATGCAGGCCTCTGCAACAGATGGTGGGTTTCAGTGAGTGACCGGGAGTGAGGCAATGCACCCAGAGAATCTCAGTGGACAGTCCGACATGCCTGCTGTGCCGCCGGTTCCGTCGGGGCAAGCCCCTGATGCTGCTGTCCCTCCCCCAGTGCCGTCAGCAAGCGGTGCGGCCAGTGACACCGCAGGCAGCGGACATCCAGCAATCGCTCGGCGACGACTTGGTTTGAGCAGGAGGTCATCTTCCCTTGCTAGCCTGGTTAGTTTTTGTCTCCATCTTTCATTGCTGGTGGGCTTTGCCCTGGTCGCGATCAAACTGCCGCCGCCAGCCATCCCCGCAATCAATCTTGAGCAACCCCTGGAAGAACCAGAGCCGGAACTCGTGCTGGAGCCGGAAGAGTTGGTGGTTTCGGAAGAAGACCTCAATGAACTCGGTGCACTCAGTGAGGAGGGGGTGACCGTGGCGGAGGCGATCTCACCGGCTGCGGCCGAGTTATCAGTCGTCCCGCTGCAGGCTGAGACCCTGCTTGAGACCAGGGTGCGGGTCGAGCCCGTCAGTTTTGAGGCGATGGGGCCCAATCAGGTTGATCAACTGATCGAGATGGTGGCCGGGGTCAATGTCGGGGCTGCAGCCAGTGGCGCCGCTGGGGCGGTTGATCGTCTCAGTCTTGAGATCGCAAGGTCATTGGAAGATGCCCCAACCTGCGTCTGCTGGGTCTTTGACCAGTCGGTCAGTCTGGCGGCCCAACGCCAGGAGATTGCCACGCGTCTCGAGCGGGTGTTTCGGGAACTGCGGATTGACGAATCGGGAACACTTCCGAGCGGCCTGACCAATCTGGTGCTTGCCTATGGAAACCAGGTGCAGTTTCTCATCAACAAGCCAACGGCGAAGGCGGAAGAGGTGGTGTCGGCAATCCGTGAGATTGAGATTGATGAAAGTGGCATGGAAAAAACGTTCACGGCCATTCGTACGGCAGCAGAACGTCTGGCAGTGACTCGTCCCGGTGGTCGCGCCAACACGATGGTGGTCGTGTTCACCGATGAGGTCGGTGATGATCAGGCACTGGCAGATCAGGTTGCCGCCCGCTGTCGGCGGCTCGACACACCAGTCTGCGTTGTCGGAGTTCCCGCTCCCTTTGGGCGACGCTTCATCGAGATGCGATACGTCGAATTCGATCCGGCCTATGCGGCGGTTGAGGATTGGGCTGTGGTGGAGCAAGGGCCCGAGACATTGTTACCGGAGGCTATTCGCATCGGTGGGGTGTCGGCGGCAGATGAAGCAATCGATTCAGGGTTTGGCCCCTTCAGCCTTTCGAAACTCTGTTATCAAACGGGGGGCGTCTACATTGCCGTGCATGCCAATCGCAACGGCCGGGGCCGTGTCACCGATCGGATGACGGCAGCAATGGCCTCACGGCTGCGGTATTTCTTCGAGCCTGAGGCGATGCGGGACTACCAGCCGGACTATGTCTCAGCGACCACGCTCAAGCAAAAGCTGGTCAAGAACGCCGCCAAGCAGGCTCTTGTCACGGCGGCCTCTATCACTAATTTAGAGCCCATGGATTCACCGGAGACACGGTTTCCGAAGAAGAGCGAGGGGGAACTGGCGGCCTTGTTCACGCGGGCTCAGCGGGCAGCTGCAGTGCTGGAACCGCGGATCGACAAGGTGCTGATGATCCTTGAGCGGGGCCTTGCCGACCGCAATGCGATTGAAGAGAAACGCTGGCAGGCTGGCTACGACCTTGCGACGGGGCGGTTGCTTGCCTTGAAGGTTCGCACTGTTGCCTACAACCTCATGCTTGCTCAGGCCAAGGCTGGCATGCCGTTTCGCAATGCAATGAGTGACACCTGGGTGCTGGTGCCGAGTCAGGAGCTTTCGGTCGGTTCAAAAGTTGAAAAACTTGCCCGGCAGGCCACGGAATACCTGGAACGGGTTGTGGAGGAACACCCAGGTACCCCGTGGGCATTTCAGGCAGACCGTGAGTTGCGGAGTCCGCTGGGGTATGCCTGGAATGAGATTCACACGGGGATCAACGATCCACCGCCACCCCGGCCGGCGGCGAATAACAATAATCCTCCGATGCCGCGGGATGACCAGCGTCGCATGCTGACGCCGCCCAAGGAGCGGCGGAACCTCAAGCGGATCTGACTTTCGCGCCGGCGCATCCCTTTCGGGCCTGCGGCGGCTTACGCGCTGACCCGGCCAGGAGGCCGGGGATCAGCGGAGCGTTGAACCCTCGGCGTTCACCGCTCCGCCAAGGCTGCGGGGGGCTTGTTTTCGCGCCGGCGCATCCCTTTGGGCCTGCGGCGGCTTACGCGCTGACCCGGCCAGGAGGCCGGGGATCAGCGGAGCGTTGAACCCTCGGCG
>JBDQOY010000146.1:0-54962 GCA_040260935.1 Pirellulales bacterium | reverse complement strand
GACCAGAGGGCCACCGTCACCGCTGGCCGCATCGCCGCCCCGACATTCAAGCCGGCAAGAATCCAACGGACGGTTTCGGGGTGGCTTGCGTCGAACTGATCCAACTCACGGCGAACCTGCTGCCGGTAGTCTTCGGTCACCAGCGGCAGGTCACGCTGCCGCCGCTCCAGATCGGCAAACCAGGCCGCCCGGTCACCGCGACGCAGTCGCTCGCCAAAGAGGTCTTCAATGTGGCGATTCTCACGGCAGGCCCGGTCCAGCCGGTCGATAAAGTCACCCAACGCCCGCTTCAGCGCATCCCGCTCGCCTGTGGCAAAGTCTTCCTGGCGGGCCTGCGGTGTCGGCAACACCCCGACCCGGCCAGCCGCCCAGCGAACGCCGCGTCCAGCCGTGGCATAGGCTCGGCTCACCGTGAGATCAAACCCTGACCGGCGGGGCTTCAGCCATGCCCAGATTTCTTCCCAGACGCACTCCCGCGGCGGTGGTGGCAGTTCGAGGTTTACCCGCACCTCCGCCGCCAACACCTGCTGCGCCTCCTGCCACGACCGGCCGGCTGTCTCAATCGACTCAAGCCACGCCGGCAGGCCGGTGCTCTGGTTGAGCACTGCCTCCGCCGCCCCACGCAAGGCCTGCACTTTCAGGGCATCCATGTCGGCGGCGGCAAGGTAGTCAAGCGGACCGCCGCTGGCAGGACCACCCGAAAGCGACACAAACTGCATCTGCCCCGCGGCTGCAGCCGGTGCATCATGCGGCACCACAAAGACCGCCTCAGCCGCAACCCCGGTCTCCTGGGCAAAGGTCGCCAGCCAGCCCGGCACCACTGCCTGCTGCCGTGGCCAGTCAACCATGTTCACAACCACAATTAACGGCTTCCCGGTCGCTGCAGCGGCTCGAAAGAACTCGCGGACAACCGCATCATTGTATTTCTGCTCAGTCAGAACCGCGACGATCACATCGCTGATCTCTCGAATCAACTCTGCCCGCTGCCAGTTCTCGGTCAGGGTGCCGTCGATGTCGGGCGTGTCCAGCAGAATGATGCGATCGAATGCAGTGGCTACCGAGGCTGCCGGCCGTTCCCGCCAGATCAACAGATTGCTCGGGTCGTCGGCGAGGGCATCGTCGTTGGCCTGCCAACGCACCGGCACAAACCCCGGAAAGAGTTCGGTCAACTCCAGTCGCTCTGCCAGACCAGCCGGCAGGCAGGCAACCGGATGCCGTGTCCGCGCAGCCTCGGGAACCGATCGGCTGACTTCAGCACCGAGCAACGCGTTGGTCAGCAGACTCTTACCCGTGTTGGTTCCTCCGCAGATGGCCACGACCAGCAACAACTCCCGGTCAACCTGAGGCAGGAGTTTGCCAAACAGCGGACCATGCCAGGCTGTCTTCTCTCCGCTGGCGACCCCCAGCGAGTCCGCCAGCGGTGACAGCTGCGTGACGAGTTGACCGGCGGAAACCAGATCGTCAGCCCATTGCGCAAAGCCGGCTGATGCTTGATTTGAAGGATCTGCTGCGGATGACATGGTGCGCGAGGGGCCAGCGAGGTGATGGGCCTGTCTCCGCGACAAAGGCCCGTGGTCGATTGTCCTATGCGACCGGGACCTCTACAATCTATGCGAAATACAGTCCTCCAGCCGCAGGAGGCTTGGTACGCCTTCCGGCACCGCTCCTTCCTCGTCCAATTTCCACCACCCCCGCACAAAACTGACGATGCTTGAACGCCGCCCGCTCTTTCCCGGGGTAATCGAAATGAACCACCAGGCTGGCTGGCGGATTGGCTGCAGCGTCTATCTGGTTTATGACGGCAACGATTGGGTGCTCATCGACATCGGCTATGAAGACAATGTCGAGGAGACTATCGAACTCATCCGGCAGCTCGACTTTCCTCTGTCGCATTGCCGGGGACTGATCGCCACCCATGCCGACGTCGATCACATTCAGGGGCTCGCCAAGGCGAAGGCCATTCTCAAGGCGCCGGTATTGGCTCACCCGAAGGCTGTCGATGCGCTTGAGCAGGGTGACCGCATCAAGACCTTTGCCGAAATTGCCGCCCAGAATCTGCACCTCGACATGCCGGTCGTGACCGTTGAAAAATCAATCGTCGATGGCGATACCATCGCCGTCGGCGGCCGCAGCCTCGAAGTCTGGCACACCCCTGGTCACACCGACAGCCAGCTTGCCTTCCGGCTGGATAACCTGCTGCTATCCGGTGACAACATTTACCGCGATGGGTCAGTCGGCGCGATTGATGCCCACCATGGCAGTGACATCCCGGCATTTATTCAGTCACTACAGCGGATTGCTGCAAGCGATGTCGAATGGCTGCTGCCCAGCCACGGCCCAGTCTTTCGCAAGGATGACCAATTGCTGGCCACAACGATTGAGCGGCTGGAGGGCTATCTCACCCTGGCTGACTTCGGCACCTGTGCCCCGCACTGGCCGCTGATGGACGAATGGGACAAGGAACTGGCCGACGGACGGCATCCGTCCGATCGACCGCAACCCACCTGATTCCACGGGCTGGCGAAGCCTGCCGGTTTTTCCGTGAAGATCGGTCCTGCCGGCTGCCGATACCTCTTCCTGATGTCGGGAAAAACCGGATTGGGGGTTTTTCCGGGCAAAACCTTCCAGGGGGACTCTCGATGACACGGCACTTGTATGCCTGTGCGGCCATCACCGCCGCCTTGCTCTGTTTTGCGGCACCTGCCCGAGCGCAGCCACCCGCGGGTGGACAGCAGGCCTTCGGCCAGCAGTGGGCCAACACCTACAACGCCCACGATTGGAACCGGCTCTATCACTACCCGTATGTGTGGTACCCGCAGAACTTCTACGCCGACGGGTACATGAAGAGCGCGAATGATCTATACCATCGCTATCCGCAAGAGATGCGTGTGCCGGTCTACAACCGCAACTGGCAGAACTACTATCCGAAGTCGCGACGGTACTACCAAGGCCATCATTTCCACCTCGACGTATTTTAATTTTACGCCAGCAGGGCCATCCCTGGCCCCTGCTGGCTTGCGTCTGGCCGGAACACCCGAGGGTTGCGGCTAGACGATAGCCTCGCTTCCTGCTCGGTCGCGGCACGAATCGCCGCCAGCTGATACGGCCAGGACTTCTACCGCCGCCTGCGTTTTTTCCGCGGCTGTGGTTGCTCGTAGGCCCAAACGGGCAATTCGATTTGCTCATTTTTCTTGAGCACTTCAATGGTCTCATCTGAGACTAGTTCCCACTGCAAACTCCGCAAATAAAGCCTGCCCAGATGGGAGACGATCGCCCGGGCGGCCTCGGGCGAAAGTTCAGTGACACCACTGAGAATAAGATCCCCCTTGTGCAGCGCCAGCGGTGTCGCCGTCTCCGGTAGGAGGGTTGTCAGCCCATCGAGAAACACCGCGCCTTGCGTGTGATTCGCAAGGGCCGCTGCCACCTCTGGAGAGAGTGTTTTCAAGCCACGAAGAAACAACATCCCCTTTTTGTGCCCCCCCAGAACCTGAGCCACCTCGGGAGAGACCGAGGTGAGGCCATCGAGAAGCAGGTTCGTTCTGCACTCGATCAGCGTCTCCGCTTGAGCAACAGTCAACACCCTCAGTTTGCTCGTGTCACCAAAAGGGTCATAGTTACACGCCAAGCCAGTGGCCAGCATCACTCCGGTGAAAATCCCCAGCCAAGCCCCGCCGGATGAGCCAGCATCCCAGAGACTCACCGGCAACTGCCCACGGCAGGAGGCACTCATCGACGCGTGTTGACTTCGATTCAATCTCATTCTGACGTCACCGCAAAATCAAACACATACCGCTCCGCGTCAACGACTGCAAAGAGCACACTATTAGGGCCGTTATATCGCTCAGCCACCACACTAAGCAGCGGTGGCTTCAGGGGCATCGGAAGATGCTGTTCGCTCGACCTGCCCGCAGCAGCCTCGCCTACGTGCAGCGGAACTCCCGTGGCCTCTAGGAATTCATCCTGAGCCGTGTCGGCAAACATCTCTTCCTGAGAGGGCAGAAACGCTTGGTCAATCACTTCTTTCCGGATCATGACACGATGCCAGCCAAAAATTGCTCCGGCAATGGTTTTGGTGTACGCGAGCATATACCGACCATTCGCATCAGTCTGCCCGCTTGAAGCTCGACCGTTGCTCGGTACGAATGTAATGGTCGCCCCTGCCAAGGGCTCTCCATCGAGCAGCACACTGCCGGTGACGTCCACCACCTTTGGATACTGAACGCCACTTCCCATGCAGCCGACAACTACCAAAACGGCAACCGAGGCTCCCAATAGCAACCCTCGTGTCAAACGCATGGCAAACTCCTCTGCAATCTGTGGGCCACATGAATGGAGCTGGAGTCGACCTGTCTTCAAGCCATCAACCCCTCATGCAGAACAGCACCCCGATTAGAAATCATCGCCCAACGAATCACCGTCACTTCGATTGCACAAATCAGCGAAGGTCGCATCACTGATCGTTTCCGCCACAAAACGTACTGCCCCATCACAAAGCACAAACTGCGCCCCTCCAGCATGCTGACTGCTCCAGGAATCAGCATCTGTTACGTCGTAAGGATTGCCACAATTGGTCACCGGCCAGCAATCTGGAGTGTTGGTCGGCTGGGAAGGGCTGTAGTCATTGATCTGTAGATTGCTGTTGGCTTCATCAAAAATAGTGACGAAGTTGTATTGAAACGGCTCTGTGTGCCAGCCCGCCCCGTGCGACCCAATCCAGATACTGGCTTCGTGGCTCCCGTGCTGAGTGCTTTCATAGTCACGTTCACCAACGAGCAGCGTATTGGCGGTGCCGTCGGTGATCTTCGTGAACTCAAGTGGTGCTCTTGGAAACAAGACTCCGGTGTAGTAACTCGCAGCTGCTGCTTTGTTCTCTGATGAGTCATCATGGGCACAATGCGAGTTCGGCGGATTCGGATGAAATGAGTTCTTGATCGGCTTCGTGCCAGCATTCCCGACATAGTTTGAGGTCCCGGCTGACGTACCAGCCCCCACCCATCGCGAACGCTGCTCGTTGATCTCCGGCGCAACGTCAGACGGACAGAAGTATCCGGGCACCCGCGTCCGGCCTGTCTGCTGATTGTCATTCCAGACGTGCGACTCGCCGATCCGCAGATCGTCTGCGAGGGCCTGCTCTTCACAAAACGGGAGAATGAAGGCTCCCCACGCCCAGCCACCATGTCTCCCCATATCAGGAACTGATGTGCTCCCTGCAGGACTTGACCCACCGCAGAGCACACCTGGTGGAAGATGTTCGAAGGCGCTGTTGTAGGTGTGCATCGCAACTCCGATCTGCTTCAAATTATTGGAGCACGACATGCGGCGAGCAGATTCACGAGTCTGTTGCACTGCTGGCAGCAGCAGCGCCACGAGAACCCCAATGATGGCAATCACGACCAATAACTCGATCAGGGTGAACCCCGTATATTGATCTGTTTTTTTATGGCTGGCCATCGGATGAATTCCTCCCAAAGACACGGGCGAAGCCTGAACCACACTACGGATTTGTGCCACTACTGTAGCCCCTCTTTTCAAACTATTGTCTACGAAGAACTCGTTGTCGAGCAACAGCAGTAGCCACCTTTGACGCCAAGGGCTCATCCTGGGGGCATCGCCACAATTTCCTGCCACGGTAGCCAGTCGGCTGTCGGTGGGAGCGGACAGTTCACCGTTACCGGAACCGCCTTGTCTGGATCGCAAAACGTGATTGCCGAGGCGTGCAGGCCGATCGGGCTGGTTCGCTCAACAGGCTGCCGGTCCTCGCATCCATAGAGCCTGTCGCCAACAATCGGCAGCCCGCGGGCGGCCGCCTGCACGCGGAGTTGATGCATCCGACCAGTCTGCGGACGCAACTCCAGCAGCAGCCGGTCGGCCATGCCCGCAAGCACCCGACCGGTGGTGATCGCCACCTGGGCCGCCGGTTCGTCAGGGGCAACTTCTGCTCGCGGTTCATCGGGAACCTTCCGAAGGCTGTCCTGCCAGGTGAAGGTATCACCCTGCGCAAGGCCAGCCGCTGAGTCTGCCGTGACGAGCGCCAGGTAGACCTTCTCGATCTGCCGTCGCTCGAACTGCCGAGACAGCTGCCGGGCCGCCCGGGGCGTTCCCGCCAGGAGCAGCACACCGGAGACCGGCCGATCAAGCCGATGCGGCACCCCCAGGAACCCGCCCGGGTGGCGGTGCTGCCCCGCGGCCACAGCAGCCTGAAAGGCTTCGCCGAACAACTGCTGGCGGAGAAGCGTCTCAACCGATTCGATGCCGGCAGGAGCCTGCGTTGGCAGCCCAGCCGGCTTGGCAACGGCGAGCACACCACCTCGTTCGTAGAGACGTTCAATGATCACGATGAGGCACCCTTTTTTGTGGACGAACGGGACGAACAGTTGCTGGCCTCCCACACGGTTCCAGTCGGTACCGCCACTGCTTCACTTCACAGCCATTGCTTCACCCAAAGCACGCCCTCACCGCAGCAACAGTCGCTCGGCGAGGAAAGAGTCCCAGATCATAGGAAGCATGCTGATAGCAGGAAACATGCTGGCAAGATCGGGCCGCAAATTCGAGCATTACCTCGGCTGCACTTTCCGTTCTGTCGACTGCCGCCAGTCGATGCTCTTTGCTATCAAGAGCCCCATTTCCTCTGGAGAAACACCGTCAGGAGGTGAGCCCGTCATCGAATGCTCGATCTTGCAAGCATCATCCTCAAGCATAAACACGAAGAGCTTAGGGGGTTGCGTTGGTAATTTTATTCCTGCTTACAAACACAGGTCTCGCATGGATTCTGCTGTTTCCCGTGCCGCCTGCTCATCTTCGTTTCCTGTTTCGGCATACAGATAAGGAAGGATCTGAAATTTCCCGCTCACTGCTGCACTCTCTGGAAAAGGCATTGTTTCCTCAGCGAAGGCACTTACGTCTGGGCCCTCTTCTTCTGCCCTGCCTTCAATCACCCTCGCCGTGATGACCCAAAGAAATTGTCGCGAAATTGGCGCAAGCCCAAGCGGCTCATTGAGAGACGTTTGGAGAACGCTTGCCCCAGGCGGCCAAAGGACAGCTGGAGAGAACGCCCGAAGATCGCCCTCCGGAATACCAGGAAGCTGGAACTGAATAGACCGTGGGAGATAGTGCAGTTTGAGGGTGTCATCAATGCTTACTAAAACAGGGACGACATATTGCTTCCCTGTCGTATGAGGTGGCGTTTCTTGGGCATGTGGTGACCGGCTCGGAAAAAACAGGCTCAGAAAAGCCACTAAGGAAATTAGATACATCTTCCAACGCTGCATGCTGACTCCTCTTTCAGGACGCGATCAACAATCAACGCAAAGCTTCTCGGCCTCCCACAACAAAACACCTGACTGAACCCAGAGCGAGTGAAGAGCCACTCCACCGTGCCTTTGACCGTGCTCAAAACGGCCGTCATCGCATGAGCGGACACCAGGAATCAATCACCAGAAATCATTCGGCGGCCGGGACCGGACAAATGTATTTCAGCCGGCAGCCATTCCTTGGAGTTCTCCACGCTGCCGGCCTCAAACCGGGACCGTTGGCAACCAGCTGCTTGCTCAATAGCCGCGAGCATTTGAAACCGAGGCCCGCCTTGCCCACCGAAACAGCCGACCCTCAGTCAAGCGGCGTGACCTGGACGTTGCGGATCCAGACCGGATGGCCGTGGTACTGAAAGCCGATGTGTCCCTGTCGCGGCAGGTCTTTCAGAGCTGTCTTGAATTTGTTCTTGGTCCCGTCAGGGTTTTGCTGGGCGGTTGCCCAGTCGTCAATCGAGAGATCGAGCACTTCATGACCATTGAGCACCGCGTGCATGTGCGGCCCCTCACACCGGAGCGTCAGGCTGTTCCACTCCCCATCAGGCTTGCCAGCAGCGACAGCCGGCTCTTTTGCGTCATAGAGCGAGCCGACCACGTGCTTGCCCGAATACAGACCCGGCGAGGCAATCTGCACCTCGAAGCCCCCCTGCACCGGATTCTTCGGGTCGGTGCGAAAGAACAAGCCGCTGTTGCACTTCGCCGAGGTCTTGTATTCGACCGACACTTCGAAGTCACCAAAGACGTCCTTCGACCAGATAATGCCCCCTGGATTTTCCGAAGGGCTGAGTACACCCTCGGTGATCACCCACTGGTCATTGAGTTGCACACCGTCGGCCAGCAGATCAACTGGATCAGCAGCACTTGCTTCCAATGCGGCAACCAGCACGCCACAGCCGAGGGCCACCAACAGAAACAGTCCTGTCTTCATCTGCCTGTCCATCTTTCAAGAGAATTCCGCCACACATCACCAGCAGACCATGCCGGCCATTCACTCAGCCGGCCATCGCCGCCTGGAGGTTTTGATCAATCGCCGCCAAAAACTCTTGGGTATTGAGGTAGGCCTGATCTTTACCGACCAAGAGTGCCAGGTCTTTCGTCATCTTGCCCTGCTCGACCGTCTCGATACAAACCCGCTCAAGGGTCTCGGCAAACTGCATCACCGCTGGCGTGTTGTCGAGTTTGCCACGATGGGCAAGCCCTCGCGTCCAGGCAAAGATCGAGGCAATCGGGTTGGTGCTGGTCGGCTTGCCCTGCTGATGCTGGCGATAGTGCCGGGTCACGGTACCGTGGGCCGCCTCCGCCTCCACCGTCTTGCCGTCCGGGGTCATCAGCACGCTGGTCATCAGGCCGAGTGAGCCGAAGCCCTGGGCCACGATGTCACTCTGCACATCGCCGTCATAGTTCTTGCAGGCCCAGACATAGCCCCCTTCCCACTTCATCGCACAGGCAACCATGTCATCGATCAGCCGATGCTCATAAGTAATGCCCTTGGCCGCAAAGTCATCCTTGAACTCGGCATCGAAGACCTCCTGAAAGAGATCCTTGAAGCGGCCGTCGTACGCCTTGAGAATGGTGTTCTTGGTGGAGAGGTAGACCGGGTAATTGCGGGCCAAGCCGTACCGGAAACTGGCCCGGGCGAAGTCCCGAATGGAATCGTCGCGGTTGTACATCGCCAACGCGACCCCACTGGATGGGAAGTCATAGATCTCCATCTCCATCGGAGCTGAACCATCGGCCGGAGCATACGTCAGCGTCAGCGTTCCTGGGCCGGGAATCTTCAGGTCTGTTGCCCGGTACTGATCACCAAAGGCATGTCGGCCCACCACGATCGGCTTGGTCCAGCCCGGCACAAGCCGCGGAATGTTTCCGATGATGATGGGCTCGCGAAAGATCACACCGCCGAGGATGTTGCGGATCGTGCCGTTCGGGCTTCGCCACATCTTCTTGAGGCCAAACTCCTCCACCCTCGCCTCATCCGGCGTGATGGTGGCACATTTCACGCCAACGCCGCAGTCTTTAATCGCATTGGCGGCATCGACTGTGATCTGGTCGTCGGTCGCGTCCCGACTCTGCACCGACAGATCGAAATAGCGAAGTTCGACGTCCAGGTAGGGCAGGATCAGTTTCTGCTTGATGAATTCCCAGATGATCCGGGTCATTTCATCACCGTCGAGTTCGACGACCGGGCCGCCTACCTTGATCTTCGCTGCCATCGGAAACCATCTCCTTCACTGGGGAAATACGAAACGCGTTGCCAGAGAATAGGTCGTTCCGCCGGCCTTCCGCAAGCGTCCGAAGCGAATCACTCCGCAGCCGTTACCAGCTGCACCAAAATGGACGTCGCCTGTTCGAGCTGCTGAAGATCAATCCATTCATCCACGGTGTGCGCCTGTGCAATTGAGCCCGGACCGAAGACCACGCACGGCATTCCGGTTGCCGCGTAGACGCAGGCATTGGTGCCGTAGCGGGCTGCCTGCGGGCGAGCCGTCACGCCAACAGCAGCCGCGGCATGGGCAAGCCGCGAAGCCGCGGCCGCAGCGGCCGCCCCCTCGCCCGCCAGCCCCCCACTCTTCAGAAATGGGGGCTCATGGATGAGTTCTTCTCCGGGACTGGCTGCTGCAATCCGGTCGATCACTTCCTGTCGGGCTGCCACTGGATCTTCACCCGGCACCAGCCGTCGATCCAGTTCCAGCACGACCCGGTCTGGCACCAGATTGACCCCGGTGCCGCCATGGACCGTGCCAATACTCAGGGTCGGCGGACCACACGGATGCTCCGGGTGGCGTGTCAGCAATTCGGCTGCCAACGCTTCCACTGCCAAGGCCGCACGGGCAGCAGGATAGATCGCGTTCTTTCCCTCTTCCGGATGCGAACTGTGGCAGGCGCGGCCCCCGGCGATCACCCGCCAGCGGACGGCGCCCTTGTGCTGCGTCACCAGATCGAGGCTAGTCGGCTCGGCCACGACCGCCAGCGTCGGTCCACCTGCGGCCAGGTCTGCCCCAAGCAGCTCACAGACAGCCTGGTCTTCTGCTGTTAGTTCGCCACGAAGCAGTCGCGCAAAAGCCAGTGCGCCAGAAAAGCCAAACTCTTCATTCACACTGGCGACGAAGAGCACCGTCATCTGCCGGTCAGCGGCGACCTGCAGCCGCTCGAGGGCTGCCACCATCGCAGCCATGCCCCCCTTCACATCGCAGGACCCTCGCCCCCACAGCCGACCATCACGGATCAGCGGAGTGAATGGTTCAATCGTCATGCCATCAACAGGAACGGTGTCCTGGTGGACATCCCAGAGCATGACGGGGGCAGCAGGGCGGGTGGCCGGCAGCCGGGCGATCACGTTGTCCCGGCCCGGCGCCACTGGCTGCCGAACCGCCGTAATCCCCGCCGCAGCCAGCCTGCGGAGGAGGTAATCGGTGACACGACCCTCGAGATACTCGGGGCCGGAGAGGCTGCGGCCCATCGGGTTGACGCTGGGACGCCGCACCAGATCGGCAAGAATTGCGGTCGGATCGGCCATAGCCGTCACGGTAGCAGGTAGCAAGCTCGCGGGCGGAAAAAAACGGGAAACAACGTCCTCGTCGGCTCGCCTTCCAGACGGTATAACTAGCCACTGGAATGGCGGTGCCCAGCACCGCTTTTTTTCGAACCAACTTTGTGACGATTTTCACGAAGTCGATTTACGCCGCTGTTTTGCACGTTTTTCGTTCGGTCCTGCCCCACCCTCTCCACGTCGCCTCCCACCTCGCTCATGGACGCCATCCTTCCGGTTCTGCTGTTTGTTGCCATCGCGGCGATGGTTTCAGTCAGCCTGATCATTCTGCCGCTCGTCGTTGCCCCACGACGGCGGGGTGCCGTCAAGGAAATGCCCTACGAAAGTGGCATGGACCCGATTCACGACACGCGCCGCCGGTTTGATGTCCGCTTCCATCTGGTGGCCATCACGTTTTTGGTGTTCGATGTGGAACTCCTCTTTCTTTACCCGTGGGCCGTCGCCAGCCGGTCGGCAGCCGGCATCGACGCTGCCGTGGCTGACGGGCTGATTGCGAGCCGTGAGCTTGCCTACTTCGGTGGGCTGGCGTTCATCCTGCTGGTAGTTGTCGGATTTGCCTATGACTGGCGGAAGGGAGTGTTTCGATGGCGTTGACACAGCCTGTGGCGCAGCCGGGGGCCCCTGACCTAGAACTGCCTGAAAATGTCGTGGTCAGTCGGCTCGATGAATTGGCCAACTGGTGTCGCAAGAACAGCCTCTGGCCAATGCCTTTTGCAACCGCCTGCTGTGGCATCGAACTGATGGCCACCGGTGCGGCCAAGCACGACCTTGCCCGCTTCGGTGCCGAGGTTTTCCGCTTCAGCCCCCGGCAGTGTGACCTGATGATCGTCGCCGGCCGGGTGGTAATGAAAATGCTGCCGGTCCTTCAGCGGATTTGGCAGCAGATGCATGAGCCGAAATGGTGCATTTCGATGGGCGCCTGTGCCAGCACGGGGGGGGTGTTCGACACCTACGCGGTTGTCCAGGGAATCGACCGGTTTATTCCCGTCGACATGTACGTGCCCGGCTGTCCGCCCCGTCCAGAGCAACTGATCCAGGCCATTATCGATCTCCAGGACAAGATTCAGCGGGAAGGCACCATCACTGGTCGGGAATTCAATACCCAGCAGCGACAGCTGCGGAAGCGGGCGTTGGTCGAACTTCCCCTGCCGCTCTCCATTGATGCGGCTCGCAACCCGAATATCCAGCGTGAGTTGGCCGGGGCGGCCCGCCCGCAGGACTAGCCCCTTCACCCGCCAGGTGCCCCCCCCTCAGCGACCACCATGACAAACGCTTCTGACACTTCGACCGACACCCTGCCAATCAGCCCGCACGTGGCGGCGGTTGAGCAGGCCTGCGGACCGCTTGAGCACTCGGTCTATCGCGGTCAGCAGCGGGTGGTCGTCCCAGCAGAAAAGTTGCTTGAGACGCTCGCCCTGCTGAAAGACCGTGGCTTTGACCTGCTGGTTGATGTCAGCTGCGTTGACTACCTCGAGTACCGCGGGGCCGCGCATCGCTACGGTCTGATCTACCTGCTCGCCAGCACCGCCACGAACGAGCGGCTGACCGTGCGGGCTTTCGTTGACGATCCTGAACCCACGGTCGCCAGTGTTGTGCCGCTCTGGAAGGCAGCCAATTGGTTAGAGCGGGAAGTGTGGGATATGTTCGGCATTCGCTTTACCGGCCACCCTGATCTGCGGCGGCTGGTCATGCCTGAAGCCTTTACCGCCCATCCCCTTCGCAAAGACTATCCCCTTCAGGGTCGCGGTGAACGCCACAACTTCCCGGTCATCACCCGCGACCACAGCTGATCCTCACGCCCCCTGCCAACCCGGTTTCACGATGTCCATCGCCCCTGCCGAACACGAGACTCGCCCGGAGACACGGAGCGAGGACTATCTCTGGACGCTCAATTTCGGCCCCCAGCACCCGGCCACTCACACAACCCTGCGGCTTGTCCTGAAGCTTGAAGGGGAACGGGTGGTCGATGCCGAGCCCGAGATGGGCTACCTCCACTCTGGTTTTGAAAAAATTGGTGAGCACCTCACCTTCAACCAGTACGTGACGGTCACCGACCGGATGAACTACATCTCGCCAATGGCCAACAACGTGGCCTGGCATCATGCGGTTGAAACACTGCTGGGAATTGAACTGACGCCCCGCGGAACCTACATCCGCACCATCATTGCCGAACTGGCCCGGATCAGCGACCACCTGCTCTGCAACGGTGCCGTCGGCCTCGACACGGGAGCGTTCACCTTCTTTCTCTACGGCTTCTATCAGCGGGAAGTGATCTACGACATCTTCGAGACGCTGTGCGGAGCCCGTTTCACCAACAGTTACACCCGGGTCGGTGGCGTCTCACAGGACTTCACCCCGCTGGTGATCGAGAAGATCCGCAGTTTTCTCAAGACTTTCCCCAAAACGCTCCTTGATATGGAGCGGCTGCTCAACCGCAACCGTATCTTCGTTGACCGCACCAAGGGCGTGGGGCTGCTCACCAAAGAAGAGGCCATCAACCGTGGTGCGACCGGCCCGGTCGCCCGCGCCAGCGGTGTCACCCGCGACCTGCGTCGCGATGAGCCGTACCTCGCCTATGCCGACCTCGACTTCCAGGTCTGCTGTGCCTCCGCCGGCGACTGCTACGCCCGCTACCTCGTGCGGATGCAGGAGATGCGGGAAAGCCTGAAGATCGTCGAGCAGGCGCTGGAAAACCTGCCCGAGGGTCCAGTCAATGTGGGCATCGACCAGCGAACAAGCCTGCCGATAAAACAGCAGGTCTATTCGACAATTGAAGGCACGATCTCGCACTTTGAATTGGCGATGAGCAATCGTGGCTTCGAAGTGCCCTGCGAAGAGACCTATGCCGCCATCGAGGCCCCCAATGGTGAACTCGGCTTCTATCTCGTCGGTGACGGAGACGACCGGGCCTACCGAGCCCGCTGCCGTCCGCCTTCGGTGCAGAACTTTGCCATGTTCCCGCATCTAATTAGAGTCCCCACGCTCTCGGACGTCGTGTCAGAGCACGGCAGTCTTAACATCATCGCCGCGGAGCTCGACCGATGATCGCGAATCGCAAAGTCCTCACCGACGACATGGTTGCCCGGATCGAGGCGCTCGCGCCCCGCTATCCAACCAAGCAGGCCCTTACCCTGCCGGCGTTGCACATCGTCCACGATGAACTTCGGCATGTGCCACTCGACGCTGTCGTGGAGATCGCCCGCCTGCTCGACCTGGCCCCAGCCGAGGTGCAGGACACCCTCACCTTCTATCAGTTCTTTCATCAGGAGAAGCCGCACGGCCAGGTTCGGGCATTCGTCTGCCGGTCGATCTCGTGCGCCCTGCGGGGCGGCGAGCAAGTGCTTGACCATCTCTGCGAGAAGGCGGGCATCAAGCCGGGGGAAACCACCGGCGATGGGTCCCTGACCGTCGAGCCAGCCGAATGCCTCGGCGCCTGCGACTTCGCCCCCTGCATGCTCGCCGGTGACGACCTGCACAAAGACCTGACCCCAGAGAAGGCCGAGGCGTTTCTCGATTCCGTTCGCGGGAGGAACTCATGACCGAAACTGGCAGCTTCCAGCCCGTTCTGCTTGAGGCGGTTGGCGTTGAGAACGGCCACTCGATCGACAGCTATCGCAGTCGGGGCGGCTATGCCCCATTGGAAAAACTGCTTGCCGAAAAGCAACCAGCGGACGTGGTTGAGATGGTCAAGTCATCCGGCCTCCGGGGCCGCGGCGGGGCCGGCTTCATGACCGGCGTCAAATGGACGTTCCTGCCAAAGGATCATCCCGGCCCGATCTATCTCTGCGTCAATGCTGACGAAAGTGAACCGGGAACGTTCAACAACCGAATTTTGATGGAGGACGACCCCCATCAGATTCTGGAAGGCACGATCATCTCGGCCTATGCCACCCGCGCCAGCACGGCCTACATCTACCTGCGATACGAATACCCACAAAGCTGGAATTCGCTCCAGACAGCCATCGATGAGGCCTACGCGGCCGGCTACCTCGGCAAGAACATCAAGGGCAGTGGCTTCTCACTCGACATCTACCTTCACCGCGGGGCGGCAGCGTACATCTGTGGTGAGGAGACCGGGCTGATCGAAAGCCTTGAGGGCAAACGGGCCTGGCCTCGGATTAAGCCACCCTTTCCTGCCATTGAGGGCGCATTCCGCAAGCCGACCGTGGTCAACAACATTGAGACCCTGGCCTGCGTCGCCCAGATCGCCCGCCGAGGCGTCGACTGGTTCCGGTCGGTCGGCATTCCCGCTGATCCGAACAACCCCCGCGATCCGGGCAGCTACGGACCCAAGCTCTACTGTCTGTCAGGGCACGTCGAAAAGCCCGGCTGCTACGAGGCACCGCTGGGCATCACCGCTCGCGACCTGATCGACCGGTTTGGTGGTGGCGTCTGGAAGGGTCGGCGGGCCAAGGCAGTGATTCCCGGCGGCATCTCGATGGGACTGATGACAGAGGACGAACTCGACACGCCCCTCGATTTTGCCGGCCCGGGCAAAGTCGGCTGCCTCGGTCTCGGAACGGCTGCCGTGGTCGTCGTCGATGAGACGGTCAGCATTGTTGACTTCCTCCACAATTCCTGCCGGTTCTTCGCCCACGAGTCATGCGGCCAGTGCACCCCCTGCCGCGAAGGCACCAGCTGGTCGCTGCGAATGCTCGAACGAATCCGTGCCGGCAAGGGCCGTCTCAAGGACCTCGATCTGCTGGCCGAAATTGGCAACACGATGGGCATGATGCCGGGCTCCACGATCTGTGGTCTGGCTGATGGAGCCGCCTGGCCAATCAAGAACGCCATCGCGAAGTTCCGCGATGAATTTGAGCAGTACATCAAAGAGTCCAATCCGACCGGCTACATGGAGACCGATCCGGTTCCCGCCCTGCCGATCGTCACCGCTCACTAACCATTCCCTTTTCCGCGTGTAGACCTCCCGCCCATGCCCACTGTCATCGTTGACGGACAGGAAATTGAGATCGGAGCTGACGAACGGCTCAACTGCATCGAGGCCGCCCGGCGGGCTGGTGCCGAAATTCCACACTACTGCTGGCACCCCGGCCTGTCGGTGGTGGCCAGTTGCCGAATGTGTCTGATTCAGGCAGGCAGCCGCGACCCGGAGACCGGGGCGGTTTCGATGATTCCAAAACTGGTGCCTGGCTGTCAGACGCCAGTCAAAGACGGCACCGTCATCGTCACCAACAGCGACGCGGTCAAAGAGAGCCGAGCCCGGGTCGAGGAAGCACTGTTGATCGACCACCCGATCGACTGCCCAATCTGTGACAAGGCTGGGGAATGCCTTCTTCAGGACTATCACTTTGAGCACGGCCAGTCGGAACGTCGGGCCGACATTCAACCGTTCCACAGCCGCCGCCGCGATGTGGGCCCGACCGTCACGCTCTTTGTCGATCGCTGCATCATGTGCACCCGCTGCGTGCGGTTCACCCGCGAAGTCTCCGGCACCTCAGAACTGATGGTCTCGGCCCGCGGTGCCAAGGAAGAGATCGACACCTTCCCCGGGTTCCCGCTGGAAAACAAACTGGCAGGCAACGTCGTTGACCTCTGTCCCGTTGGCGCTTTGGGCGACAAAGACTTCCTCTACCAGCAGCGGGTCTGGTTCCTGAAGAAGTCCGAGAATGTCTGTGGTGGTTGCTCGGCCGGCTGTTCCCTGGTGACCGAACACAACCAGGACACGGTCTATCGACTCAAGCCCCGCGAAAACCCCCACGTCAACAAGTGGTGGATCTGTGATGACGGCCGCTATGGCTGGCACCACCTGCACGATCCCTCCCGGCTGGTGTCTCCCGGCCATCGGGGAAGTGACGGCTTTACCGAGATCGAGTGGGCCGATGTGGTCACCGGGCTGCGAGACGACCTGAAGGCTGCCGGCAGTCTGGCGGTGGCAGTCTCCCCACAACTCACTGTGGAAGAGGCCTGGATGCTCTGTGCGGTTGCCCGCTCAATCGATCCGGAGGCCTTTCTGGCCCTCGGCTATCTGCCGACGGAGGGAGCGGATGAGTCGTTCCCGGGGGGCTTTACCATTCGTTCGGAAAAAGCTCCGAATCGCCGGGGTGTCGAGGCGGTCTTGGGGATGTTCGGCGCGGCAACCGACGGCGTGATCCCTGGCTGGAACGAACTGCTCGACCGGGTGCAGGCCGGTGATTCAAAGGCGGCCTGGGTCACCGCAGGCCACCCCACACCGACGACCTCGTGGTGTGACGAGCAAACCGCTGCTGCCTTTGAAGGCCTTGACTGCCTCATCGTGCAGGACCTGTTCGACTCGCCCCTGGCGGCCCGAGCCACCTGGCGATTGCCGGCGGCCGGCTTCGCCGAGCGTTCCGGCACCTGGGTCAATTGTGGACAGCGGGCACAATGCTTTGAGCAGGCGATCCGACCACCGGCAGGCGTCTGGCCGGAGGGCCGGCTCTATTGGAACATGCTGGGCCGCAACGGCTTGTACGATCCGACCGGCGTCCGCCAGAAGATTGCGGAAAGTTCTGCCGAGCTGGCCGCCCTCGCGGGTGACCTGCCAGCCACCGGCGTCGATCTCCGCCTCCACCAGGTCGCGGCACCCTGAGGCGGGTGCCGCTGAGCCATTTCGGTTCCCTTTCCCTCGAAAGACTGATGACAGGACTCCTCCCCCCAATCGAAACGATTGCCGCCCTGGTCAAGATCGGCCTGCTGGTCGGTGGCCTGATGACGGCCGCTGCCTATTTGGTGCTGGTCGAGCGGTGGATCGCTGCCTGGGTGCAGGACCGCCGCGGGCCCAACCGCGTCGGCATCCCACTGACAAAGATTCGACTGTTCGGACTCGGACAGCCTCTGGCGGATGGGCTGAAGATCATTCTGAAAGAAGACTTCACGCCGAGCCATGTCGACAAGGTGCTCTACAACGTCGCCCCGCTGGTGCTGCTGACCGCCTCGCTGGCGATCTTTGCCGCCATTCCCTTCGGCAGCGTCCTGCCGCCACTCGACATCCCCGGCCTGCCCGACCCAGTGCCCTTTCTCGTCGCTCCGGGCCTCGATGTCGGTGTACTCTGGGTCTTCGCCCTCTCCAGCATCGCAGTCTATGGTGTGCTGCTGGGTGGCTGGGCCAGCAACAACAAGTATGGCTTCCTCGGGGGTCTGCGAAGCAGCGCTCAACTGGTGGCCTACGAAATTCCTCTCGGCCTCGGCCTCCTCGGCGTCGTCCTCTCTGCCGGTTCGCTGCAGCTTGATGTGATCATGAATCAGCAGGCTGAGTCTGGCATCTGGTACGCCTTCGCTCAGCCGCTCGGCTTCGTCGTCTTTCTGATCGCCAGCTTTGCAGAGGCAGCACGGCTGCCGTTTGACCTGCCGGAGGCAGAGCAGGAACTCGTCGGTGGCTATCACACTGAGTACGCTGGCATCAAACTGCTGCTGTTTCTGGTTTCCGAGTTCCTCCACATGGTCACCGCTGCCTTTTTGATCGTGATCCTGTTCCTCGGAGGCTGGCATCTCTGGGGTGTCACCGGCAGTTCCCAGGAGGTGACCTGGATCGGCGCCCTGCTGCGATTCGGCATTCTGTCCGCCAAGATCTTCGCGGTCATTCTCTTCTTCATGGTGGTCCGGTGGAGTTGGCCCCGCTTTCGGTTTGACCAACTGATGAATCTCGCCTGGAAGGTGATGCTGCCCCTCGGCCTGCTCAATCTGGTTGTGGTGGCGACCATCGAAGAGTTCCGCCCCCGGCTTGAGGCCAGCGTGGGGGCCGGCCTGACAACCGGACTTTCACTCGGCCTGCCATGGCTCATCTTTTTCGGCGGCTGGATTGCCGCCGGCGTGCTCACCCCGTCCGGCACCGACAATCGCCCGATCCGTGGTGCCGGCCCGTTTGATAGTGAACGCGACATTGAACGTCAGGCGGCCGCAGACGAGCAGCGTTCCGAACTGGTGGAGGCTTCGACATGAAACCGAATGATCCCGGCGTTACCTGGATAGAAGAAAAACCACTCGGCCTTGCGGAACGGCTCTACCTGCCCTTGTTTGTGCAGGGGCTCACCACCACGGGCAAACATCTCGTCAGCAAGAAGCACACGGTCAACTACCCGGAGCAGCGGCCGACCGTCGGCAACCCGCTGATCTACCGTGGGGTTCATCGGCTCAACCGCGACGAGGAGGGGCGGGTGAAGTGCGTCGCCTGCTTCCTCTGCGCCACCGCCTGCCCGGCCCACTGCATCGACATTGTGGCCACGGAGAGCCCGTGGGAAGACCGCGAAAAGTATCCCGAAAGTTTCCAGATCGACGAGTTGCGGTGCATCTTCTGCGGCATGTGCGAAGAGGCCTGCCCGGTCGATGCCATTGAGCTGACAAGCCTCCTCGACCTCACCGGCAAGAGTCGCGAAGAAATGATCTTCGACAAAGAAAAACTACTCAGCGTGTACGACATGACCAAGGATGCCGAACCGATGAAATCGGCCGACATGGGGGGAACACTGTGACCCCGATTGATTCCCTGTCCACGACCGTCTCGCTGCCCGCCGCTGCCCTGCCAGGCATTGACTGGCTCTCCCCTGGCGTGCTGTTGGCCGCGGCGGTGACGAGCCTGGCGGTGAGCCTCTGGCTGGTCCTTCCCAAGGTGGGCCACAGTGGGACATTCGCTCGACGCCTCGGCCTGCTGCTCGGGGCAGTTACGCTGGGGCTGTTCATCGCCACCGGACATCGCCTTGGCAATCTCGGCGAAGAGGCTGTCTTCCTGACAGTGTCCCTGGTGGCGGTCATCAGTGCCGCGGCCACCATCACCTGCCGCTCCCCGGTCTATGCAGCGATCTGGTTTGCCTTGTGCCTCTCCGGGGTGGCCGGTGTCCTGCTGGTGCTCGGGGCGCAGTTTCTCGGAGTGGCCACCATTGTCGTCTATGCCGGTGCCATCCTGGTGATGTTCCTGTTTGTCCTCATGCTCGCCCAGCCCTCGGGGCTCACCACCTCTGATCGGATCACCAACGAACCGTTGCTGTCGGCTGTGGCCGGTGCCGTCCTCCTCGGCCTTCTCTCCCTGTCGATCGGCCGGCTTTCAGCCGACGCCCCAGCCTGCTGTCGTCTGCCCTCCAAGGCAGCTGCCCTGGGAGCTGTCGCCGAATCGGCGCCGGCGGAAAGCGTTGACCTGCTCGCTGCTGATCAGGTGGCGCGGCTGGGTGGCGAACTGTTCGGACGACACCTCGTCGCAGTGGAGGCCGTCGGCATCCTCCTGCTGATCGCCCTGATCGGCGCGATTGCAATTGTCTCGCACGGGCTGGAGGGTGATCAGGCCGAGACCTCCTCGCTGCAGGAAGGAAGACAGGCATAATGCTCCCCACGCTTCTCGCGGCCGCCGCGTTGCCACTCTTGCAAAACGGCCTTTTTGTCGGGGCGATTTTGTTCAGCCTCGGGATGGTCGGCATCCTGACCCGGCGGAACCTGATTGTCATGTTTCTGTCTGCGGAATTGATGCTGCAAGGCATCTCCGTCAGCCTCGTTGCCTGGAGCCGCTACCACGGCGACTTCGGCGGGCAGGTGCTGGTGATCTTCGTGCTCTCGGTGGCCGCGTGTGAGGCGGCTGTCGCCCTGGTGTTCGTGCTCCAGGCTTTTACTCGAACCGGACGGCTCGATGCCGCCGCCTGGCAGTCGCTCCGCGAGGCCAGCCTGCCCCGGTCTGTCGATCATGAAATTCCTGCGTTCGATGGTGCCATGCCGAGTTTCCCCCGGCTCACTCAGGCAGGCCACTCTCCTGCCACGGATGAGGCGGCTGCGTCTCAACGCGACCACGTCTGAGTTCAATCTTTCCCCTTGCCCCCGTCAGCATGTCTCCTTCTCAACTCCTCATTCTGGTGCCCCTGTTGCCCCTCCTGGCAGCGCTGGTCACTGTCATCGCCGGCCGCCGCCTGGGCAGCCGGGCCCACCTGCCGGCAATCTTTGGCATCGCCGCTGCCGCGATCGTGGCAGTGTCGCTTGTCATCACCACCGCCCGCAGCAGCGGTGGCGGGGAGAACCCGCGGCCCGTTGACATGGTGACCACCCTTTGGGAGTGGGCGACGGTTGCAGATGCCTACGAGCCCGAAGCCGGTTCACCGGCAGCTGTGCCGGGCACCGCCATTGGTGCTGATGCCCATGCGGCCCGGCCGCTCTCGATTGCCGTTGCCCTCCGGCTTGATCCCCTCACGGCGACCATGCTGGTGATCATCACCGGGGTCGGCCTGCTGGTGGCGGTCTACTCCATTGGCTACATGCACGATGACCCCGGCTACCCGCGATTCTTTGCGTTGGTGGCGATGTTTGTCTTCTCGATGTCGATGCTGGTGGCAGCCAGCAACTTTCTGTTGGTCTATGTCTTCTGGGAAGCTGTCGGTGCCTGCAGTTACCTGTTGATCGGGTTCTGGTTTTGCAAGCCCGAGGCCGCCCGGGCCGCCAAGAAGGCCTTTCTCGTGAACCGGGTCGGTGACTTTGGCCTGGCGATCGGCGTCTTTCTGCTCTGGCTGACTTATGGCACGCTCGACTTCCACGACACCCTTTCCCCCGACGGCACGATCTTGCCGGGCATTCTCGGGCAGACCCGCCTCGCCGATGTCTCGGGCTATGTGGGCGGTCTGGTCGGCACGGCCATCTGCCTGCTGCTCTTGCTGGCGGCCTGCGGCAAGAGTGCCCAACTGCCGCTCCATGTCTGGCTGCCTGACGCCATGGAAGGGCCGACGCCTGCCAGTGCCCTGATCCATGCTGCCACGATGGTGACCGCCGGCATCTACTTAATCGCCCGCTGTGCCCCTCTGTATATGGCCTGCCCCGGGGCGCTTGTCATGGTTTCAATCATCGGCACAACCACCGCACTGGTTGCTGCCTTGATTGGCACCGTGCAGAACGACCTCAAGCGTGTGCTTGCCTATTCGACCATCAGCCAACTCGGCTACATGTTTGCCAGCCTCGGCACCGGCACGCTGCTCGGCTTTACCGCCGCCATTTTTCATCTGCTGACCCATGCCTTCTTCAAGGCCCTGCTCTTCCTCGGAGCCGGGTCGGTGATGCACTCGATGGGTGGTGTGATCGACATGCGACGGTTTGGTGGGCTGCGAAAACTGATGCCGATCACCGCCGCAACCTTTCTGGTCGGCAGCCTGGCACTGGCAGGCATCGCCCCGTTTGCCGGCTTCTTCAGCAAGGATGAGATCCTCGCGTCGCTGCACTCCAAAGGCTGGCCAGACGCACACCATGCCGCAACCGGAGAGCACCACGCCCTGCTGCCGACGCCAGGTCTCACCGGACAGACCATTCACGATGTCGGCTATCGCGGAGTCTCGGCTCAGAGCGACCATGCCCTTTCCAGCAGTGCGGCCACCGGGCTTGATGCCCTCAATCAGCCGTTCGTCTGGCAGCTCCTCTTTTGGATGGCGTTGATCACCGCCGGCCTGACCGCCTTCTACACCTTCCGGGCTGTCTTCATGACCTTCACTGGACCCCTCCGGGTGCCTGAGGAAGCGGGCCATCACGCCCATGAATCGCCTCCGGTCATGACGCTGCCTCTACTGATTCTCGCCGTGCCGGCGACGCTGGCTGGTCTCGCGCTGTTCAGCACAGAGAGCCTGTCGCACTTCCTCGCGGCGACGCCGTCATTTACCGCACCCTCCGTGCTGGAAACGGCAACGCCGGCTGTCTTCCATTGGGACCTGGCCATTCAGGGCACCCTGGCGGCAGCCCTGGGCATTGTGCTGGCAGCCGTCGGTCACCTGGGCCGCCGAAGCGACGGCCCCCAAATGGAACGCTGGCTGGGGCCCTTCCGCCCCTTCCTCGAACACCGCATGTTCATCGATCAGCTCTACGTGGGGCTCATCGTCAAACCGCTTGAGGCCATCGCGTTTCTGGCGGCCATGTTCGACCGGGCCTTCATCGATGGCATTGTCCGCGGAGTGGCGTGGCTGCCGGTCGCCACCGGCGCGGTTGTTCGTCGGCTCCAGTCGGGGCTGGTGCAGCGGTACGCCCTGGCCGGCGTCATCGGTGTGCTGGCGATCATCGTCATCTTGGCCTGGCGGCTGTAGTGCCCTTCGGCACGACCGCACCGTTTCCCTTTCAAACCTCCCTTCATCAGTTACGCATCCATGAACCTGCTTGCTCCTTCAACCCACCTGCTGCTGGTGATCCTCATGCCCCTTGTGGGAGCAGGCATCATCTGGCTGGTGGGTGGCCGTGGTGTCGATGCAGTGCGGAGATGTGCGGTCACCACTGCCGTGCTGACGCTGCTGGCAGCCGGCTGGCTGGTCCTGCGGTACCTCGGCAGCGACGAGGCTGCTGCCGGTCAGCCCTACGGCATGGTCTCTGTCCCTTGGCTGACGGGGGGCATGTTCGACATTCGACTGTCGATCGGTCTCGACGGCCTGTCACTCTGGCTCTTCGGCCTGTCTGCCCTGCTCTCCCTGACGGCCATTCTCGTCAGTTGGGAAGCCATCACCGAGCGGGTGGTCGGCTTTTACGTGCTGCTCTTGGTTCTTGAAACAGCCATGCTCGGCGTCTTTGCCGCCCGGCGGCGGTCACGTTTTTCATCTACACGCTGGCGGGCAGTGTGCTCGCCTTCCTCGGGCTGGTGACGATTGTTCTCTGGAATGCCTCGCACACCGGAAGCGTTACCTTCGACATCGACATGCTCACCGCCGGCCTCGCCGCCCACCCCCTGCCCATGGATGCCCAGGGGGGCTACCTGCAGTGGCTGGTCTTCGCTGCCCTCTTGGTCGGCTTTGCCGTCAAGGTGCCGATCATTCCCTTTCACACCTGGCTCCCACTGGCCCATGTTGAAGCCCCAACCGGCGGCAGTGTCGATCTGGCTGGCGTGCTGCTGAAGATCGGCATCTACGGCTTCCTGCGGTTCTCTCTGCCAATGCTGCCTGATGCCACAGCCGCCTTCGCCCCCTGGCTGTTCGCCCTTGGCGCCATCGGCATTGTCTACGGGGCGTTGGTCGCACTGGTCCAGCAGGATCTCAAGCGGCTCATTGCGTACTCATCAGTCAGCCACATGGGCTACATCGTGATGGGGCTCTTTGCCCTTGAGCCGGTGGCCGTGGAAGGCGCGAACCTGCAACTGATCAACCACGGCCTGTCTTCCGCCGGCCTCTTCGCCCTCGTCGGCATGCTCTACGAGCGGTTCCACACTCGCTCCATCAGCAGCCTGGGAGGCGTCGCCGCCAAGGCACCATGGCTGACGGTGTTGTTCATCCTGTTCACGTTTTCGAGCATTGGCCTGCCCGGGCTGAACGGCTTTGTCGGCGAGTTCATGATTCTGGCCGGGTCGTTCCAGCGGGCCTGGACCGGCGTCGCCAGCAGCCTGGAACAGCAGTACCTCCTCTTTGCTGCCCTCGGTGTGGTCGGCGTCGTCCTCGGAGCCTGGTACATGCTCTGGGCCGTGGAACGCGTTTTCTTTGGTGCCTCGCGTCTGCCACCGTCGCATCAGACCGATGCCCACGCTGAATCGCTCGATCTTCGCTGGCACGAACTGGCGGCGCTTGCCCCACTGGCAGTCTTTGCCCTCTGGATCGGCCTGACGCCCAACACGTTCCTGCAGCCTCCAGCTGAGACCGTTCGTCGTTTGACGCAGCCCGCGAGCATCGCCTTCGCTGAGTTGATGCAGCCCGCCGGACACCGACCGGCCGACAGCCAGACACTCACCACAGAACAGCCCGCTGCGTTGCAGCCCGCTGCAACATTGGCCACCCTTCCTCCCTCTGCCTCCACCACGCCCTGATGACGACTTCATTCGAAACTTTTCTGCTGCTGGCTCCGGAACTGGTGCTTATTCTGGCAGCGCTCGTCGCCTTTCTTGCTTCTGCCTTCGCAGGCCTGCGGGCTGGGTGGCTGGTGGCAATCCTCGGGCTGGGCCTGGCCCTGATGATCTCAGGCGAACAGCCCGCCGCCGGCGCGGCCGTTTCATCCGGCCCGGTGACACTCGACGGGTTCTCAGCATTCATGCGAATGCTGATCTACGCGGGCGGACTCGTTCTCTGCCTCGTGCAGGCTGGGGATCGGTTCCGGGCTGCAGTCCAAACAGACAGCGGCAGGCTGCACCGCCATGGCTCGGGTGAAGAGGCAGGCACGTTCCTGATCTTGCTGGCCGGCCTTTCGCTTGTCGGCCTAGCCAACGATCTCGTCCTGTTGTTTGTCGGCCTCGAACTCGTCTCGATTCCGACCTACATCCTGCTGGCCCTGAAGCGGTCTGATGCCGCTGGCCAGGAAGCGAGCCTGAAGTATTTTTACCTCTCGCTGATCGCCTCAGCCCTGTTTCTCTATGCCGTCGTCTGCCTCTATGGCTTAGGTGGGTCTACCTCACTGGCCGCCATCGGCAGTCAGTTGCGGTCTCTCGGCACAGCCTCTTCGACAACGACAGTGGTCGGCACCATCACCCCGAGCATGGCCGCCGTCCTGCTCCCGGTCACGCTCGGCATGGCTCTTGCAGGCGCGGCCTTCCGAATGGCCGCCGTCCCAATGCACTTCTACGCGCCGGATGTCTATCAGGGCACCAGCCCCGGCAACGCGGCAGTGCTCTCGACGCTTCCGAAAATTGCCGGTGTCGTCGTGCTGGCACGGCTCGTTGCCTTGGCTATTCCGCCGCTGGGGAATGGTCAGCCTGTTGGCCCCGTCGCCGAGACCTTTCTGATTGAACTCTGGCACCTGATGGCAGTTGTTGCCGCCATCACCATGACGGTTGGCAACTGCATGGCCCTGATGCAGACCAACCTCCGTCGGCTGCTTGCCTGCTCATCGATTGCCCACGCCGGCTATCTGCTTGTCGGCATTGCTGCAGCTGCGGCGGCCAGCAGTTCAACGAGCCCCCTTGGTGGCAATTCGCTGAGGGCTGCCTCCATAAGCCTTGATGGGCTTGGCGCAACGCTTTTCTATCTGGCCACCTACCTGGCCGCCACCATCGGCATCTTTGGTGGGCTGACCTACCTGGGCCATCGTTGGCCGGAGTGGTCAGCTACCAGTCAGGACCGACCTCCGCTAGAAGAAATTGAGACGGTCGATGACCTCAATGGCCTGGCATCCACCAACCCGGTGGTTGCCCTCAGCCTTGCTGTCTTCCTCCTGAGTCTGGCGGGAATCCCACCTTTCCCCGGCTTCTGGGGCAAGCTGTCGCTGGTCACCTCCGCGCTCGGCATTGACAGCGGGGCTGCGGTTTTCGGAGACCGGCAGAGCTGGTTCATTGGCCTGACGGTGGTGCTGGTGCTCAACGCCGCGATTGCGGCGGGCTATTACCTCCGGCTGATTACCGCCATGTATTTCAAGACCACCGACAAGGGCACCCAGGCTGATGGTGGCCTGTCGGCCGGGCTGGCGATGGTCGTCTGCCTCGTGGTTGTCTTTTCGTTCTCGCTCCGTCCCCGTGGGTTGTTTACCTCGGCCAGTGAGGCGGGCAGCACGCTGACAGGAACGCTGGTGACCGACGTGGCCGACACCATGCCTAGCCCGACTGAAACAATCGACCTGACCACGCATGCCAGCCGAGAGGAGCTCCAATGAGTACCGCACCGACCACCGAGGCCGTCCGCGGGCTTGTTGCTGAATTCAATGACCCTGAGTCTGGCCGGCCACTGGGTGACCTGGGCCAGGTGCTGGCAAGTGACGCTTCGCCTGACCGCATCGCCGTGACCGTCGGCCTGACCAGCCATGCCGCCCTGCTCTGGAAGCAGACCCGTGGCCGGATCGAAGAACGCCTACGGACAGCGTTCCCAGGCGTCGCTGATGTCTCGGTCACGATTGCCGCCCATGATCGCCCTCCCACCAAACTCGGCCAGATCGGCCTAGAGGCCAAAAGTGTGATTGCGGTTGGCTCGGGCAAGGGGGGCGTCGGGAAGAGCACCATGGCGGTCTCGATCGCCATCGGCCTGGCCCGTGCGGGCAGCCGTGTTGGCATTCTCGATGCTGATGTCTATGGCCCCAGCGTGCCGCATCTCGTTGGCCTTGAGGGCCGGCCGGGCATTCAGGACGGACGGATCGTGCCGCAGCAGCTTGACCCCGGCCAGCCGGCCGAACCACTGCCGGAAGGGCTGGCTGTGCAGCCCATGCCAGTGATGTCGATGGGCTTCATGGTGCCGCCGGGCGAGGCCGTGGTCTGGCGGGGGCCGATGCTCCATGGAGCGATCACGCAGATGCTTCGCGACACCCTCTGGGGGCCGCTCGACTATCTCGTTATCGACATGCCGCCAGGAACCGGTGACATCGCTCTGACCCTCTCACAGCTGCTGCCGCTGTCGGGCGCCGTCGCGGTCTGTACACCCCAAGACGTCGCCCTGCTCGATGCCACCAAAGCGATCGCGATGTTCCAGAAGGTGAACATTCCGGTGCTCGGCATGGTGGAAAACATGAGTTTCTTTGTCTGCCCTGACACCGGGAAACGGTATGACATCTTCGGCACCGGCGGTGCCGAGCGAACGGCCAAGGAACTCGATATTCCATTCCTCGGTGAGGTGCCGATTCAGATTCCGATCCGCGAGCATGGCGATGCGGGCAAGACCGCGGCGAACTATGACGACCCACAGGCCCGCCCCTATCTGGAGTCGATCTGCAGTCGACTGGTCGGCGGGCTGGCAGCTCGCCATGCGGCCGCCCCGCCAATGCCGACGCTTCCAACCCTTTAGGACCCTGATAGGACCCTGAGCCGCCATGAGCACACCTGCCTCCGCTGCTGACCTGACAGCAAAGACCTGTCTGCCCTGCGAAGGGGGCGTCGCCAAGTATTCACCCGCAGAGGCCGAAGCACAGCTAGCCGCTGTGCCAAACTGGCAACTGACCCACGACGGCACTCGGATTCGCCGGGATTGGACGCTGAAGACTTTCCGAGACGGCATCCGCCTACTCAACAACGTCGGGGCGTTGGCCGAACGCGAGCAGCATCACCCCGACCTCCATCTCGTCGGCTACCGGAAGGTCTGGATTGAACTCACCACCCACGCCATTGGCGGCCTGTCAGAGAATGACTTCATTTTGGCTGCCAAAATCGACACGATCACGCCGGCACCGTGACTGGGGGCGGCACACGAACTCTCAACCCAGACGTGCCAGCCCTTCTTCGATCACAGCCAGTCCCTCGTCGAGCTGCTCAAAATCTAGCGTAAGCGGCACCAGAAACCGCAGGACGTTCCCGTGCGTGCCGCAGGCCATCAGGATCACGCCGTGTTCATAGGCATAGCGGACCACCGCCTGGGCCGCTGCCTTGTTGGGGGTCTTGCTTTCCCGATCGGAAACCAACTCAATCGCCCGCATCGGACCGAGACCGCGGGCCTGGCCGATCACGGGAAATTGCTTGGCCCAGGCCTCGAGCCGCTGCTTAAGTCGCTCGCCAAGCTGCTGGGCATGGGCCAGCACTGACGGATCATCGAACCGATCGAGCACTGCAAGCGCCGCCGCGCAGGCAAGTGGATTGCCACAATAGGTGCCGCCCACCCCGCCGAGCCCCACGGCATCTATCACCGCTGCCCGGCCCGTCACCGCCGAGAGCGGGAGACCGTTGGCCAAGCCCTTGGCCATCACCACGAGATCGGGCGTCACCCCGAGTTGCTGGCAGGCGAGCAGACTTCCTGTGCGGCCAAAGCCGGTCTGAACTTCGTCGAAAATCAGCACCACGCCATGCTCATCACACCACTCCCGGAGCATCCTCAGGAATGGGGCTGGGGCTGGAATGAAGCCCCCCTCACCCGCCACCGGCTCGATGATGACCGCAGCAACATTTGCCTCACCAATCTGGGCCCGGGCCATTTCTGCAAACGCAGCAAAGGCCTCACGACAGAGGCACCGCGGCAATTGGCAGGTTCCGTCACTGGCACCCGGGCAACTGCCGGCATCACCAGCAACGCCCGGCCAGCGGTAGAAGTCAGGATAGGCCGCCCGGTAGACCTCGGCCGGAAAAGGGGCAAAGCCACTCTTGTACGGATGCGCCTTGGCGGTGAGTGCCATCGCCATGTAGGTGCGACCATGATAGGCGTGTTCAAAGGCAATCACCGCTTGTCGGCCAGTGGCAGCCCGGGCGAACTTCACCGCATTCTCCACCGCCTCGGCCCCAGAGTTGGCCAGAAAGGTTTTGCAGGGCGCGGCTTCAGGCAGCAAGGCGTTGAGCCGTTCAGCCAGGTGGATGTAGCCCTCATAGGCAACCACATTGATGCTGGTGTGCACGAACTGCTCGGCCTGCCGGGCCACAGCCGCCATCACGGCCGGGTCACGATGCCCCAGGTTGGTCACGCCGATGCCGCTGGTGAAATCGAGGAACCGATTGCCATCCACATCGGTGATCACAACGCCCTCGGCGTGGGCCGCGACGAGTGGCGTGGTATGGAACGGTCCCGGTGCCACCTGCTGCTCTCGCGTGGCAAACAACTCCCGCGACCGCGGCCCTGGGATCGCTGTCTGCAATTGAATTGAGGCCATTCACTCCTCCATCGCTGCGTTCTAAGATCGTTGCTTCACCAACTTACAGGTGGTCACTGCAGAGCATGTTTATACGCCATACCGTCACTTCTGGTTCAGTAAACGAGCGTTTCCTGGCATGCTTTTCCTGAAAGAAAGCATAGCCGCAGCAAAAATCGTCATGAACTTTGCAGCTCTCGCGTCCGCCATCAGGATGCGAAGCCTCGCGTGCTTCATAAGCAGCCCCCCACAGAGACATCTCTTAGACTGGGTTCACGCCACTCGACTCTGCCAGCCCTATCAGCATTATTTCCTGCCATAACTCAGCCATGCACTGTTCTGCTTTCACACATCGTTCCTACCACAGCCTTGTCGTACTCCTTATGGTGAGCCTAGCTCCGTCTGCCGCCCAGGCGGCCGACCTTGCGGAGCGGCTGCTTGAACTCTCCCCTGAAACAATTGCCGCCCAAACACAGTTGCGGGGCGATCCACTTCGGGGCGGCATCCTCTTTCACACCTCGGCTGCCGGCTGCAGCAAATGTCACTCCGACGGCAGCAGCCCGTCGCCTCTGGGGCCAAAACTGACTGACATTTCCCCAGAGGTGAGTGATGCCTACCTGATCGAGTCGCTCCTGCAGCCCTCTCGAACCATTCGCAAGGGGTACGAAACGGTTGCCGTCGTGACCACTGACGGGCGAGTGAAGACTGGCATGCTTGCCTCTGAAAATGACAAGCAGGTGGTGCTCCGCGAATTGCAGGACCTACTCCACCCAACGGTCATTCCTCGTGACATGATTGACGAGATCGAACCGACGCCGACATCGATGATGCCAGCGGGGTTGGTCAACAGCCTGCAGCGTGAACGAGACGTCTTCGATCTCTTACGGTATTTGTTTGAGGTGGTGCGTGGCGGCCCCGAGCGAGCGGCTGCTCTCCGGCCAGCCCCGGAAGACCTCCTTATCAAAGACGACTCCATCGGTCTCGATCACGCCGGCATTCTCCGGCGTCTCAACAAGCGCGATCTGGCCAAAGGCAGGCAGATTTATCTCAGCCACTGCAAGAACTGCCATGGCAGCGACGGCAATACGCCAACCCTGCCGCTCGCCCGGGCCTTTGGCCGAGAGCCACTCAAAAATGGTGCCGACCCTTACCGGATGCTGCTGACCCTAACCAAGGGCTACGGCCTGATGGCCTCAGTGCAGCACCTCTCGCCGAAGGAACGCTACCAGGTCATTCACTATATCCGCGAAAGCCTTATGCGGCCGACGAACTCGGCCTATCAGCCGGTGAGCGATGCTTATCTGGCAGGGCTTCCCACCGGAACCGGTCGTGGTGAACTGGCGACGACTGCCCCGCGTGATTTTGGCCCCGCCCTTGGCAGCCAGATCGGCACCAGCGTCAGCAACGCCCTGACAATCCGGCTCAACGCCGATACCACGCTCAGTTACGACCTGCACCAGATGCGTCTGGTGGACGCTTGGAAAGATGGCTTTCTCGATCTTTCACAGACCCAGCACTATCGCCAGCGAGGGGAGCAGATGCCGAAGATTTCCGGCACCCTGCTCCCTGGCCAAAAGGGCTGGCAGTGGGCCTTTGCCGGAGCATTCGCAGTGCCTGCCGATGCCAAGCCTCCACGCGGCCCACTGCGGGAAGACCTGATGCGATATACGGGGTACTCACTGCATGGGAACGACGTCATTCTTCGCTATGCGATCGAGGGCCATGACATCCTTGAGTCTCCGGGATGTCGTTCGACTCCCAGCGGCGACTGCATCGAACACACCCTGCGGATTGGCCCGGGCAAGCAACCGCTGACGCTCGCCGTGGCCAGACTGCCAGCACCCAACCAGTCGTCCGGGGTCTATCCAGACACGACCGCCTCCCAGCCGCAGTCACGGGCCGCTGCCACCAACCAGGTCGCCTACCTCGCCACCACCGCGGCACGGTCGGCTCGGCATACCGTGCAGCCGGCCAAGGCCGCTTCCCTCGATCTTGGCACCGTCAACCGCACTATTCTGGTTCGGTTCCGCACCACAGCTCCGGGGACATTGATTGCCTCTGCCCCAGAACGGGGCGACTGGGTTCCGGGCGGCAAGACGCTGTTCCTGCGAGACGATGAACTGGTGTTTGACATCGGGTGGGTCGGGGCGATCCGCGGGAAGGCTGACGTGCGGGATGGCCAGTGGCACACCGCAGCCGTGGTAGTGCGGGAGGCCAGCACCGCGCTTTTCGTTGACGGCCGGCTGCTCGGCGAACGCCCTCACTTTCGCAGGCCACCAGGACCCGGCCATGTGCTGAAGATCGGTTCCACCGCGGCGAATTTTGGTGGTGATTTTAGCGGCGAGATCGCCTGGGCCCGCATCTATGCCGATGCCGTATCCACTGCTGACCTCGCCGCACTTGCTGGCAGCCAACCGGTAGCCGACGTCCCACTGGCATTCCAGTGGGAGGCATCCGCTGCCGCTCCCCAGGCTGACATGCCGACCAATGCGGTTGCTGCCACCGTTGTTGGAGATACCACAGATTGCACCTGGGAGGTTCGGCCCGATGGCCGGCTGGTACTTGTGATTCCACCGGCTCCAGCCCCGCGAACCATTCGCGTCGCGGTGCTCTCTGCCCACCAGGCCACTCGGAAGCAGCTGCTCGAATCAGTCAGCAGCCTTCCGTCTGAGCCCGTTGCCGACCTGACAGCAAAGCTAGGCGGCGGGCCGCGACGGTGGCCCGAGACGCTCACCCTCCGGGGACGTCCCGGGGAATCGATCAACGGCTATGCCCTCGACCCGCTGCCGGTTCCCTTTGAAAACCCGTGGAATGCCTGGCTGCGAACCAGCGCCCTCGACTTCTTCTCCGATGGTCGGGCGGTCGTGACAACCCATGGCGGTGACGGTTATATCGTCTCCGGTATCGACGCGACGCTTGATCAGGTCGTCTGGCAGCGGTACGCCGCTGGTCTGTTCGAGCCCTTTGGCGTGCGGGTAGTCGATGGGCTGGTCTATGTCACCTGCCGGGATGGCATCAAGCGGCTCCACGATGAGAACGGGGACGGCGAGGCCGACTTTATCGAAGCCTTCTGGAATGACGACGATGTCTCCTGCATGTTCCATGCCTACAACTTCGACCTGCAGACCGATGACACCGGCAGTTTCTACTTTGCCAAGGCGGGGCAATACACGCAACACCACCGTCCTGGCACCATTATGAAGGTGCCCCCAGAAGGTGGTCGGGCCGAAGTGGTGGCCTGGGGCATGCGCACCCCCAACGGCATGGGGCGCCTGGCCGATGGGCGATTCACCGTCTCCGACAATCAGGGCCCTTGGATGCCGGCGGGCAAGATCTCGGTCATTGAACCCGGGGGGTTCTACGGCAATATGCCGACGACGGCCGAGCAGGATGCCTGGCTTCGCAAGCGGTACCGCGGAGAACTGCCTGACGATTTTGACGAACCGTTCATCTGGATGCCCCAGGAACTCGACAGTTCCTGCGGAGGGCAGGTCTGGGTCGATGATCCACGGTTCGGCCCACTCGCAGGGCGGCTGCTGCACTCGTCATTTGGAAAGGGCTGGCTCTACTACCTCTCCCTACAAGAGGTTGCTGGCACAACGCAGGCAGCCATCATTGCGCTGCCCCACCAGTGGCAGGCCGGGGTGATGCGACTGCGGGTGAATCCCGCCGACGGGCAAGTCTACGGCGTGGGGCTCTCAGGCTGGCAGGGGCCGGCCGGCGGTGCGGACGGCTGTTTCCAGCGACTGCGGTACACCGGGCTGCCCTGCCGCCTGATCGAGTCCGTGGCCGTTACCCCGACGGGCTTGCGGCTGCAGTTCAGTTTCCCGGTCGATCCAGCGAGTGTCACGGACGCTGCAGCGTGGCAGGCCGAGATGTGGGACTATCACTGGTCAAAGCAATATGGCTCGGACCAGTTTTCAGTCCTCACCCCGGGCAGCCAAGGCCGCGACCAGCTCCCGATCGCTGCGGCCCGGGTGGCCGGTGATGATCCGCAGGCTGTTGAACTTGATATCCCTGACCTGCAGATCTGCGATCAACTCCACCTCACGATGCAGCTTGGAGCGAGCGATGGGGCACCGTTTCTTGAGCAGGCCTACCTGACGATCCACGCCATTACCACGACTGCCACAGCATCCGGCAAGACTGAGTAGGCCATCGGACCACGCCGCAGCAGGTGAACCACCCGGCTCACTCGTGAGAGCGGCATCCATCAGTAGAGAAACACTCGGGTAGAATCACGAAGCTCCACCGCCGGCTGCGGCGTGAATCGCATGACCCGGCTCAACGACCGCACTTCAGCGGCTGCCGATCCCAGCCGCGCCCACGACCGCCAGGAGTGCCGATCGGGGCGGGCAGGCATCGCGGCCGGATCTTGCATGACGCCGCTCCAGCCTGCAGCCGCCTGGCTCCACAACATATCGAGGCTGGGCCGGCGGAGATGGATCGCATCAAAGCCGTACCAGCAGCCCGGTTGATCAACGACCGTGGCCGCATGGGTCGCCGCCAAGCGAACCACCGCCGCATCAACCTCTGCCGAGACGGTCTTAATCTGCTCGAGAGACAAGCGGCAGCCGGACACGAACAACGTCTTGAGCAACTGGTAGCGGATGCCGCCGACCCGGGCGATACTGGCCAGCGGCAACCGGGTGATCACCGTGGAAAACCCCCGCTGTCGGAGCCGAGTGAGGGTCTCATCGACCCACGCGGTGAGCTGTTCCGACGAAAATCCATAGAGCAGATCGTTGCCAATGTCAGTCACCACGGCGACGCGGGGGCGATTGGTCTGGTCAACAGCCAGCAGGCGATCGATGCCACGCCAGAGTCCGCTGCCGAGAATCGAGGGCAGCCGTCGGTTCCAAACCCGGCTGTTGGCACCATAGGAACGGCCATGCCCGGCTGCCACCGCCAGATCGACCGGCCCCAGGGCCCAGGATTGCGTGATCGCCAGCAGTCGCGACAAGCCACGGCTAAGATTGCTCGCGCCAATGGCCACAACCAGTGGACGGGGCCGAGGCAGCGGCCAAACAGGATTTTTCAATGCATCTTCCTTGCCAACCGGCAGTTACCGCAGGCCCGCGTGCAGCAATCGCTGGTAGCAGCCGGAGGCCAACACCGCAAACATAATCGCCAAAAACATATCCTGCCGCTGAAAGGCCCAGACGGCAATGATGCCAGCGATCAGCAGGCCAAACAGCGCGGCAATACCCGCAGCAGCCGAGACCCCGAGCAGCTGAAGCCCCTCTTGAACCACCGTTCCTCCATCAAGCGGTACCACCGGCAGCAGGTTGAGAAACGCCCAGCCGATATTCACCGTCAGGAAATAAAAGACGGCGAGATTCAGCAACGGGCTCGCCAGTGGCTGTCCTGCCGCAGAAGCCGCTGCGAGTGCTTTGCCGATGATCGGGAGCCTGCCAAGCAGGCCACCGGCAGGCAGTTGAAAGCCCGCCCCCAGAACCGTCGCGATGACGGTACCCGCGATGGCCAATTGTGCCAGCGGGCCTGCCGCCGCCACCACCAAGCGACGCGAAGGCCGCTGCAGACCTGGTGAGGGGAGGCCGATAGGGACTGCCAGACCCCCAAAGTGACACAGCACAATTCGAGACCGCTGGCCACAGCTGGCAAAGGCCACTGCATGACCAAGTTCATGAACAAGAATCGAGACGAGGACCACTGCGGCCCAGACCGTCAGGTACACCAGCAGTGCCCGGCCATCATCTCCGGCCATGCCGCGGGCCGAGCCCCAGCCAAGCAGCGCGGCGGTCAGCCAGAACCAGCAGCTCACCCGCACGGGAATCCCAGCCAGGCGGAAGTGAAGGTCGGCACGGGTCGGCTGAGGTTCGGAAAGCAACATGCAAATAGTATGCAGCGAAGACCTCAACCATCGCTACGGGCTGCTGCCAAACCACGAGCCAACGCTCCGGAATCCGCCGTGTTTCCGCTTGCCACCCTGCTCTGCACAGCCGTACCCTCTGCCGCCAGTGAGAAGAAAGGCTGGCTATGTTTCCTTTTCGCAATCTGTTTCATGACACTCGCCGGCAGCGGCGACGGGCGGTCCCACCTTCAACATTCAGCAGCGTGCAGTTGGCGCTCGCCTACCTCCTTGAGCGGACACAGGGAGGCACACTCATCCAGATCGGCGCCTGCAACGGTGCTGCGGGTGATCCCGTGTCGCACTTTGTCCGCCGGGGGGTGATACAGGCAATTCTCGTCGAGCCCGTCACGTCGAACTTCGAGAAACTTCAGCAGACCTACGCAGGCGTTCCGGGAGTGTCGTTGGTTCAGGCCGCCATCGCCCACCACGACGGGGTCGCAACAATGTATCGCGTCCGCGCGGCAGGCCGCTGGGCAGATGATCCTTGGGTGAGCCAGGTTTCTTCCTTCGACAAGAAGCACCTGCTCCGCCATGGTGTCCGGTCAGAAGAGATTGAAGAGGTCACCGTACCTGCCATCTCGCTGCCGTCGCTCCTTGCTCGGTTTGGAATTGAGAAGCTTGATGTCTTGCAGATTGATGTCGAGGGGTTTGATGCTGAGGTCGTGAAGATGGCCCTGGCTCTGCCAACCCCTCCCGATGTCATCAATTTTGAACGCATACACCTGACCGCCCTGGGAATCAGAGAGCTCTTTGCGAGCCTCGAACAGTCCGGCTACACCTGGACCCATGATTTCTTCGACACGCTCGCGCTGCCCAAACGATTCACCCAGCAGTGGCAGGCGTGACACTGCTCGCTTTTTCTTATTGGCATCCCTCACCTTCAAGACCACCTCAGGAGAAGGCTCCTTGATGAACGTCAACGAGAAAATACCACGCCACGCTGAGCCACCCCACCTTTCCAACCCAGAACGCACGCCCACAAGCCTGTCGGATCGGCTCAAAGCAAACACAATTGCGTGTTTCGTCCTCTTGCTGTGCATTGCCTTCACTATCGACTCAATGCCTCCATTTTGCGAGGCACACAAGCGGGCTCAAACAGCCCTTGACGCCACCCTCGACAGAACGGGGCTGTGGCAGGGAGTTTGGTCCCTTTTTTCACCCGAACCAGATTCACGGAACACGCGTCTCAACGCGACCGTTCAGTTTAGTGATGGCTCCCAATCGTATTGGTCAAGCCCGAACTGGCAGCAAATGAACGCACTGCAACGAGCCTTTCTCTTTCGTGAATGTGAGTACTTCGAAAACATAGCAAGCGGCTCAAACGACGCCCTCCTTCCGTACCTAGCACAATACATTGTCAGACAATCAAATCCACTTTCCGACAACAACGCGAGCCCCGTTTGCATACAGATAACACGGGATATCTTTGACATCCCGCCCCCCCAACAAGACAAGATGCTTCCCCTACAAGGCGATTGGCTCAATTACGCAACAGAGTACCTCTACGGAGAATGGTTTTGACCAAATCCGTAACTCCCAACCGACCTCTCCGTGATGAACAACCACGGAAAGCCCTCCCCCAACTCAGCCTCGCCTCAGCGTGGCGGGAATATCACGCTTTTCTATTTGAATCAATAGACCCAAGGCGAACAGCTTTCTTCCGAATAGCTTTCAGCGTCTTGTTGCTCCTTATGGTGCTGCCTTGGCTTCCCTTTGTCGCCGACTATTTCAGCGATGCGGGCCGCTTTCCACTGACAGCCTCGCGACAATGCTATGACGAAGACACGCTTACGATCTTTCAATTCCTACCCAACACGCCTACCGTTGCCTCCACCTGCTACGCACTTCTGCTCGTCCACATCCTCTTCCTTGGGGTAGGATTTTTCTCGCGATTCCAGGCTGCAGCCGTTTTTTTCTGGCTTTGCTCCTTCCAGCACCGCAACCCTCTTATCTGGGATGGTGAAGACACTGTATTCAGGCTGTTCGCATTTTTCCTTGCGCTCACGCCCTGTGGGTGTGCATGGTCGATTGACGCCTTTTTCCAACGCCGGAAACAAGGCGTTCCCCCGGCACTCTCTCCACGAAAAGCCTGGGCATTCCGACTGATCCAAATCGAAACTACGCTCATTTATCTTTCGACTGTGCTTTGCAAATTAAACGGAACGGCCTGGCTCGACGGCACGGCACTTTATTACGTCTCTCGACTTGACGACGTGTTTGGAAAGTTTTATTTCCCCGAATGGCTGCTATTCAACCTCCCGGCCATTCGACTCATGACGTGGTCAGTTGTCGCTGCTGAACTTTTTATCCCAATTGGAGTATGGATTAAGGAAACACGTCGCATGGCCATCCTGACTGCCCTCGGCTTACACCTTGGAATTGAATGGACAATGCACCTGAACTTCTTCGAGTGGATAATGGCTCTTGGCGTACTCTCGTTTGCCAACAACAGCGATGTCCTCTGGGCCCGAAGACTACTGTGTCGGTGGGGTCAAACATTTGGCTGGGCGTGGAAGGGCAGATATCCCAGTCGACAAGGCGATTTGGCTGGGTGATTGCGAAGGGCCACGACGCAGACCGTGCCGCGAAGGGACAGGCTTTGTCACGCCCCTACCTGAAGCCTGACCTTCGTCAAAACACCGGGCTGCACCCGCAGGTGCCAGAAGACTCACTGTGCTGTTGCTTCCGCTGAGGGGCCGAACAGCTGCCCAATCCGCAGATCCTCGGATCCATCGGCAGACAGTTTCGGCACGCTATACGTTGTGCTGGTAAACCTCGCATCGCCTGGCCTTCCAATGACCTGCGGCCATCCTCATGCGGCAGACTCACCCGTCCGCTCCCCAGCGACTGCTTCGGCCACCACCTCCGGCCGTTCCCCCGCCGCAATCGCGAGCACGGCTGCAGCGGCTTTGGTTGCTGAGCCAGGCTGGGCCACCTCGGCGGCCAGCGTCTCGAGCTTGGCAATGGTCTGCTGCCGAACCCGGGGATCGGTCAGCCACTGGGTCACATGCCCTGCCGCAGTCGCGGCCGGATCCTGCACGGCGAGATATTCCGGGAATAGCATGGCTGGATCGGCTGCCGCCAAGGTCTGCGGCGGCCACCAGACCGGCTGAAGCGGTCCGATCGGATCGGGAATCGCCAACAGATTGACCAAAGTAAATGCCCGAGTGTGACGCAGCCAACTCTGCACCACGTAGGCAAACGGGCTGATGGAATAGACGATCACCGTCGGCACCCGGGCAGCCAGCAACTCCAGCGACACCGAGCCACTCACCGACATGGCTGCGGCAGCCTGTGGAATCAGAGAAGCCGTCTGTCCCGCTGCCACCACCAACTGCCGCGGACCACGGCCGGCCAACGCCCCAGCTAGTTCTGCCTCGATGCCGTCAGCATGCCGTCGATGCAACGCCGCCACCACGAAGCGGGCGGCCGGCACCTGCCGTTCAATCTCACGGGCAGCCCGCACGAGGATGCTGAGATTAGCCTCGATCTCTTGCCCCCGCGAACCGGGTAGCAGCACCACCAGGGGTGTATCAGTCGCCCCGGGCTCGACCGGTGGCCGATCGGGCTGCTCATCAAAGAAGGGATGTCCCACCAGCGTGCTGGTCATCCCCTGGTCGACAAACCAGTCATGCTCAAACGGCAGGGCTGACAGCACATGATCGACCAGCCGTCGCATTTTACGAATCCGCCAACTGGCCCATGCCCAAATCTGCGGTGGACAGTAGAAGACCACTGGAATGCCATGCCGTTTGGCCCGCCAGGCAAGCCACCAGTGAAAGCCAGGAAAGTCGACGAGCACACAGATATCGGGCCGCTCATCGAGAAAACTTCGCTCTGCCCGTCTGGCTAGATCGACGAACCGATGAATGTTCAGCAGCACCCGCAGGAACCACATCACTGCCAGCTGCGTCATGTCGGCGACGAGCGTACAGCCAGCCCGGGCCATCTCGGGGCCACCAAGTCCAACGCAGATAGCCTCTGGGCAGCGTGCTTGAATCGCTTTGCAGAGGAGCGCGGCATGGTGATCCCCTGACGGTTCACCGGCTGAGAGAAAGACGCGCATAACAACACTCCGCAGGGGGCCACACAGCCCTGCCGAAGTATTCCACGTCATGCCGCCGGCTCACAGCCCAGTTTCGCTGACGCGACCGTCTGCAGCACGCCCCCGTGGTTCCGGCAGGCCGCAGGCAAGCACGGTTCCCGTAGCGATCACCCCAGCGCCAGCCAGAAAGATCGGCTCCGCGCCCACCTGATCAATGCCCCAACCGATCAGGGGTGACAAGAGAAACGGCACAGCCAACGCCAGACCGACCAGGCTGACATACCGCGGCTGGTGGACGATGTCTTCTGCCAGCTCCAAGGCATAGTTACTGATGATCCGTAGAAGAATCGGGTTGAGTCCCAGCGGCAGATAGACGACCCAGAACCAGTTGGCAGCCGCGTGGGCATTCAGCAGAGCCAGCCCGGTCACCCCGAGCGGCGTCACCACGCAGAGCCCGACCAGGCCAATGAGCACAATCCGGTTCCCCCGCCGATCGGCGACTGGACCGACGACAAGACTCGCCAACCCTGTCGCAACGTTCTGCACAATGACCCAGGTCAGCAGACTCCCGCTGCCCGTCCCAAAACGTTCACGGGCAAACGCTTGGTAATGCGGAAAGAGCATCAGCACAGCAGAAAAGCAGGCAGCAACAGCTGCCAGCCGCAGCAGGGCGGGGTCACGACAGACTGCCCAACCGTCACGACTACCTGTCGGCACATGCTGAGTGGAAACGGGCCCTGCTGGAATCGCTGGCTCCACGAACCAGACCGGCACGACGGCTGCCAGCAGAAAGAAGGCAGCCGTCGCGGCAAAGATGCTGGCAAAGCCGTCGACCTGCTGGAGCCACGGCCCCAACGCAAAGATCGCCACAGTGATCGCCAGCACACTGCCAATCGTCACACTGAGCAGCAGCACCCGGCCGCGATGACCGGCAGCAATCAGCCGTCCCTGCAGGGCGGCAACAATCAGCTGATTGCCCCCGTTGATCGCTGAGAAGAGCGTATAGAGCACAAGAAAGACACCTGCCATCACGGCCGGTCGGTCGACCGCCCAGTTCGCCCAGGCGACCGCCAACAGCCCGAAGCAACCAGCCAGCCCTGTGGTTGTTCCCATCAGTAGCCAGCGGAGCGAGCGGGACCGGGCCACGGCCGGTGCCACCAGCAGCGGCACCAGACTGTGCCCCGCTCGGTTGAGCACCGGCAGCAGGCCCCGCAACAGGCCCGAATCGATGCAGGCATCAAGCACCGCCGGCATGATCACCGTCTCGGTCTTGAAAATCCAGCCGATCCGGCTGGTCACCTGGTACGCCACCAGACAGGCAAGATTCCGCGGCTCGTTGGCTGCCATTCCTCCCGTCGGCCCGGTCGAGTTGTCCGGCAAGTCCAGAGGCCGGGGCGAGGGTGTGCGAGACCAGAGACGAGGCAAAAGCGGGCGAGGCACAGGGAAAGCAGTCCCGAAAAAACGAGGTACACTACAGGCTTGCTGGTCGCACGGCTCAAAGGGGCACCGCATCCAGCCACCCGCGTATCCTAGTCCTTTTAGGGCCTGCTGTTGGGCCTGTCATCCAGATGAACACCCCCGTTCCCTCACGCCAGCAGTCGCTACGTCCCAGTGCCGGCTATCGGCTCTGGCTGCTGGCCATCGGCCTGACGCTGCTGCTGGGCGGTTCAGCGAGCGCAGCTGAACGGTTTGTCTGGTTTGGCTGTTACACCGGCAAGCCTCCGCGCGGCGACGGAATTTCTGTGGCGCGGTACGACGAGACGACTGGCCGTTTTGGCCCGGTCTCATCCGCGGGCACGGTCACGAACCCTTCCTTCCTTGCGCTGCACCCCACCCTTCCCGTGCTCTATGCCGTCTCTGAAATCGCCAATCTCAATGGCCAGCCAACAGGAGGAATCACCAGTTTCACGATCGACGAAGAAACAGGCCATCTCACCAAACAGAGCGTGCAGCCGTCAGATGGCAGGGGGCCGTGCCATCTCTCGGTGGATCCGTCCGGTCGTGTCCTGCTGGCTGCTAACTACGGCAGTGGCAGCACCATCTGCCTCGGCCTGGAAGCCGATGGCAGTCTGAAGCCGATCGTTCCGACCAGCAGTGACGCGCCCGGTGGTTTCCTCCAGCACGGCGGCAATGGCCCCAACAAGAGCCGGCAGCAAACACCCCACGGCCACTCAATCGACCCCACCCCTGATGGCCGCTTCGCAGTCAGTTGCGATCTCGGAGCCGACCGGGTGTTCGTGCATGCACTCAATGTCGAAGCGGCCACCCTCTCCCTGCAGAGCGATGCCGCCACCCAGCCCGGCGGTGGCCCCCGGCACTTCGTCCTTCACCCCAGTCGCCCCTTCGGCTATGCCAATAACGAACTGACGATGACGGTCACTGCCTTTCAGTTCGATCCCGGAGCCGGACGGCTGGCGGCCATCCAGACCATCTCCACCCTGCCTGATTCGGTGACCGATCGGCACGGCTTTTCCACAGCTGAGATCGCCATCCACCCCAACGGCCGGCTGCTTTACGTCTCCAACCGCGGGCACGACTCCCTGGCGATTTTTGGCATCGACGAAACCAGCGGAAGACTCACGCTCAAGGGCGTCGAGCCAACTCGCTGCCAGACGCCTCGACACTTTGCCCTCACCCCAGACGGCACACGGTTGTTCGCCGCGGGCCAGACCTCACACACCGTCACCGCCTTCACACTCGATCCGACAACAGGCAGACTCTCGTTTGACGGTGAGGCCCTTCAGGTTCCCACTCCAGTCTGTATTCTGTTTTCCCGTCCCCTTCCGCCTGCTCCTAATCGCCCATGACATCCTGTCTGCTCAAGTCCAAGATCCATCGTGCCTGCGTCACCGGAGCATCGGTCGACTACGAAGGAAGCCTGACCATTGCCCGCGATCTGGCTGAGCGGGTCGGCCTGCGTGCCTATGAGCGGATCCTAGTCGGGAATCTCGCCAATGGTGAACGATTCGAGACCTACTGCATCTACGGACCGGCTGGCAGTGGTGTGATTGAACTCAACGGCGCTACCGCTCATCTGGGAACAATCGGCGATCGCCTCACGATCATGTCCTTCGGCTGGTACACGCCGGTTGAAGCCGATGCTGCAGAGCCGGCGGTCCTGCTCCTCGATGAAGCGAACCAGGTGATTCGGGAAAGCGGTCCGCTTGTCGGCTGATCCCGCTGCCACCAGGCGGCCTACCGCGGCGGCACCTGCTGCCGCAGCAACAGTTCGAGGTAACTGGCTGGCTCAGGTGTTTCCAGCCCCACCTCGCGGGCCAACGACTCGACACAGTCACGGGCCAAAGGCACCTCGCCTTCGCGAGCGACAATCTCGAACTCAGCGAACGAACCGAGGCCGTCTACCTCGTCAAGTGCCACCTCGACCTCGCTGCCATGCCAGAGCACCCGAGCCGGCCGGCGGGTCTTGGCCACCTCCAACACCTGACGGAAGCCGAGTGCCTCCAGCAGTTCTGTCCAGGCCGCAACCGTTGCCTGCCCGGTTGGCCCAGAGGGCATGACCCCCAGTTCAATCTCCCGGCGGATTTTCGCAGCCGCGTCGACTCGGGGGCCCTTCCAGGTGACAGCCACCTCGGCGCCCACCTGCCGCAACCGCAGGGCCTCGTCGGTCTTGGCAAAGTTCCGCACGGGATGGGCAAAGTAGCGATCGACCTGCTGAAGGGGATCCCGGAACCGCGTCGCCAGTCCCGTCAGCCGGGCAATCAGCGGCTCGATCTCCGTCACCGGAAATTTCAGTTCAACTTCGTACACTTGTGCTTCTCCCGCATCGCGTGGTCTCGCTCGAGCCACCCGGTGAGGAACCGAAAGGCTGTCTGTCGCTCATGCTACCCGCTCTCCGCTCCGCTTGCCTGTTTCCCCTGGCCGTCACGCTGCTCTGCCTGCTCGGCTGTGAGCCGCCGGGGAACCCGATGACCGGCCACCTGCGTGGCCGAACGGTGCCGGCCCTCGACGTGGTTGCGCTGGATGGCGTTGCCCCAGCACCGCAGGTGACCGGCCAACTGACACTCCTCAACTTTTGGGGAACCTGGTGTCCCCCGTGTCGCCGCGAGCTCCCAGGTCTCGTTCGGCTGGCGACACGCCTGGCAGAGGAGCCGCGGTTTCAGCTCATTGCGGTCTCCTGCGGAGGCGGCGGGCCGGATGACCTCACCAGCCTCCGGCAAGAAACAACCGCATTTCTCGCTGCGAAAAATCTTGCGTTGAACACCTGGGCCGACCCCTCGGGACAGACCCGACAGGCCTTCGCGGACCAGCTCGGCTTCAATGCCTTTCCGACGAGTTACCTGATTGGGCCCGATGGCCGGCTACTGGCCGTCTGGCGGGGCTACTCGCCAGAAGTCGAGACCGAGATGGCCCAGGCGGTGGCTGCGGCTCTCAAACAGATGCCGCCGTGGGCGCCCCCGACGCCAACTGCTGACTGAGTTGCCGGACGGCGGCGGCCACATCTGCTGCCGCCGTCACTGCCTGGGCCACTGCCACCCGCGTCAGCCCGAGCCGCGTGAGTGCCGGCAGGCGGTCAGCAGTCACGCCACCAATCGCGAAGGCAGGCAGACTGATCGTGCTGGCCACCTCCTGCAGAAAGGACTCGGACGCAAACGCCGTGAACGCTTTGGTCCCCGATGGAAAGCAGGGCCCCACGCCAAGGTAATCAGCCCCTGCGAGCACCGCCTGGTGGGCCTCCTCGATACCGTGCGCCGTCCGCCCAATGAGCAGCTGTGGTCCAGCCACGCGTCGCGCCTGGGGGACCGGCAGGTCAGTCGCACCCAGATGCACACCATCAGCCCCAGCCGCCACCGCAACATCGACCCGGTCATTGACAATCACCAGGCACCGGGGCTGACCGGTTTCTTCTGCGTGGCGGCGGGTCTGGGCAACTGCCACGGCTGCTCGCTGCGACAAGAGCGGCAGGTCGGCTGCCTTGTCCCGCAGTTGCACCGCGCCAACGCCGGCAGCGAGCAGTTCGGCGAGCAGGTGAGCAAACGCGTCAGCCGAGCTGCCCGTGTCGATCAGCACACAGAGCCGCCGGTCGGCGAGCCGTTCGCGACTGGCAACAGCGTTCAGGGCCGCCCGCTCCAGCGTATAGAGCCGGTACCGCAACGCCTCAAAGCCTGGCGTGGCGGCGGGCTCCACCAGTCGGCTGCACTCTTCGAGGGACCGCAGTGCCTGGCTGCCCCGGGCCGAGTTGGCAGCCAGGAGGCTGGCCAGATCGGTTCGCGGCGGGGTCCGCGGAGCGTCCACCCCGGCACCGACATCCCCGGGAACATCCCGCAGCCGCAGCCGCAGCCGCAGTGCGCCCCGGCTCAAAAGCACCGCCAGATCATGGCGGACAGCTTTCAGGGCGTGAGCCAGGTGGGCATCATCAAGGATGAACCGCAGGGCATCCTCCAGCACGCGAAGAGCCTCGGCGCAGCGGTTTGCGGAGGCGTCAAGCGTTCGCCAGACTCCCGTGGATTCGCCAGTTTGCTCCAGACTGCTGTTTTCCATTGTGAGCAGACTCCCATTTTTGGGCCGCCATCGCCATTGGTCTGAGTCTAGCGGCTCCCTAGACTCTCGGCTCGGCAACCCCCGTTTTCAGAAGCCTGTTTCCAGACGCCAGCCGAGGCCGGTCACCGTGTCGTTCCTCCGTTCCCTGACCCTGTTCTGGCCGGGCCTGCCCTGGGTCTGGCTCCGTGGCAGCCGCGCCGGGCTCGTGCTGGCGGTCGCGTTCGCGATCTGCCTCGACATGGCGATCACTAGCACCTGGATCTGGACAGAGTTTGTCGACCTGCAGGTCACCCTCGGTGTCTGGACCGCCGTGGTGGCCATCTGGCTCATTGCCACGGTCTCAGCCCTGTCGGCATTTCCACCCCCGTTGACCAGTCGCCGGGATGCCGCCACCGATCAGCTCTTCACTGCAGCCCGCGATGCCTATCTCGCGCGTGACTGGCTCGCCGCGGAGACCAAGCTCCAGACCCTGCTGACGCTCGCGCCGACCGACGGTGAGGCCCAGCTGCTCCTCGGCACCCTCCTGCGGCGGGCGGGACGGTTCACAGAAGCCAAACAGGCACTCGACACCTTGGCCCGCAGCGACAGCGGCCTGCCCTGGCGGCATGCGATCGGGCGAGAACTGGAGTGTCTCGCCCGCGATGCCGGTGACCAATCCGGCCAGGATGCTGACTGCGAGACTGCCGAGACGCTCCCCCTGGCCCCGACCATTCAGGACCACCGGGCTGCTGCCTGATAGGCCCACTTGCTCGCCTTTTCCGCTGCGGGCGGCCTGCGGCAGACAGCCCGGCAGCCCCCCTCTACAATAGAGGGCGCCCGGGATGGATCTTCGTGGCCCCGGCCCCATGGAATTTTCCGTTCAGGTTGGCGTACAGTTTGCACCTGAAGAGTTGCGTCGGGAATCATTCCCTGCGGCTGCCGGAATGGCAGGTGCAGATTCGCGGCGGGTAGGCATTCACAAGAGGTTTTTTCATGTACGAGCGTTTCACAGACCGTGCCCGCAAGGTGATGCAACTGGCCAACCAAGAGGCCCAGCGGTTCAACCACGAGTACATCGGCACCGAGCATGTGCTTCTCGGCCTGATCAAAGAAGGCAGTGGTGTCGCAGCCAACGTCCTCAAGAACCTGGACGTTGACCTCCGGAAGATCCGCCTCGAGGTCGAAAAACTCGTCCAAAGCGGCCCCGACATGGTGACGATGGGCAAACTGCCCCAGACGCCGCGAGCGAAGAAAGTGATCGAATATTCGATGGAGGAGGCTCGTAACCTCAATCACAACTATGTCGGCACCGAGCACATTCTTCTTGGCCTGCTCCGCGAGCAAGAGGGTGTCGCCGCCCAGGTGCTGATGAACCTCGGCCTCAAACTCGAAGATGTCCGCGAAGAAGTGCTCAATCTGCTCGGCCATGGCATGGACGAGGGCAGTGAGCGTTCGGGCATGGGAGGCCGGCAGATGGCTGGCGCCGGCGGTGGTGGCGGAGACGCCCCGACCAAGAGCGGCAAGAGCAAGACACCAGCACTCGATTCCTTCGGTCGAGATCTCACCGAACTGGCCAAGCAGGGCAAACTCGACCCCGTGATCGGCCGCGATAATGAGATCGAGCGAGCCATCCAGATTCTCTGCCGTCGGACCAAGAACAATCCCGTGCTGATTGGTGAGGCGGGCGTCGGCAAGACCGCCATCGTCGAAGGGTTTGCCCAGCGGGTCATCGAAGGCAATGTGCCGGAACTGCTGGCAGACCGCCGGATTGTCGTCCTCGACCTGGCGATGATGGTGGCCGGCACCAAGTACCGCGGCCAGTTTGAAGAACGGATCAAGGCAGTGATGAACGAGGTCCGTCGCGCCAAGAACACAATCTTATTTATCGACGAACTCCACACTCTCGTCGGAGCGGGTGGGGCCGAAGGCGCCATTGACGCCTCCAACGTGCTCAAGCCGGCACTCTCCCGGGGTGAAATCCAGTGCATCGGGGCGACCACACTCGACGAGTACCGCAAGTACATCGAGAAAGACTCCGCCCTCGACCGCCGCTTTCAATTGGTGATGATCGAACCGGCATCCAAGAGTGAGGCGATTGAAATCCTCAAGGGGCTGCGTGACCGCTACGAGAGCCACCACCGGGTCTCTATCACCGACGATGCCTTGGAAGCTTCCGTGGAACTCTCTAGCCGCTACATCACTGGCAGGGCCCTGCCCGACAAGGCGATCGACGTGATCGACGAAGCGGGAGCTCGCGTGCGTCTCAAGGCGATGACGCGGCCACCAGATCTCAAGGAAATCGACGACGAGGTCGACCGGCTCAACAAAGAGAAGGAAGAAGCGGTTGCCAACCAAGACTTTGAAAAGGCGGCTGCCCTCCGCGACCAGGCCGACAAGCTGAAAAAGAAAAAGCAGCAGATGACCAAGGAATGGCGGGACAAGTCCCGTGAAGCCGACGGCGTCGTCGACGAAGAGGTGGTGGCTGAGGTGGTCTCAAAGATGACCGGCATTCCGCTGACCCGCATGTCGACCGAAGACAGTGCGCGGCTGATGCAGATGGAAGACTCACTCCACAAGCGGGTGATCGGACAGGACGCTGCCATCAGGAGCATCTCTAAGGCCGTTCGCCGCAGTCGCTCGGGGCTGAAAGACCCCAAGCGACCGATTGGCTGCTTTGTCTTCGCTGGTCCAACCGGTGTCGGCAAAACGCTGCTCGCGAAGGCGTTGGCTGAGTTCATGTTCGGTGATGACGACGCGCTGATCTCCATCGACATGAGCGAATACATGGAGAAGCACAACGTCAGCCGGCTGGTCGGCGCCCCTCCGGGCTATGTCGGCTTTGAAGAGGGCGGGCAGTTGACGGAAAAGATCCGCCGCCGCCCCTATGCCGTTGTGCTGCTCGATGAGATTGAAAAGGCACATCCCGACGTCTTCAACATGCTGCTGCAGGTGATGGAGGAAGGCCGTCTGACTGACTCGTTTGGTCGCAATGTCGACTTCCGCAACACCATCCTGATCATGACGACCAACGCCGGGGCCGAGGCGATCAAGAATGAGTCGGCTTTCGGCTTTCAGAAGCCGGAGGACGACAGCGGCTACGAAAGCATGAAGGCCCGGGTCACCGAGCGGATCGAAAAGGTGTTCCGACCAGAGTTCATCAACCGACTTGATGACCTGATTGTCTTCCACCACCTCACCATCGAAAACCTCAAGCAGGTCATCGACATCGAACTGGAAAAGGTTCGCGAACGGCTGCTGGCGCGTGGCCTCAAGCTTGAACTGACCGATGAGGCCAAGAAGTTCCTGATCAAGAAGGGGTCCGACACTGATTTCGGTGCCCGACCGCTGCGGCGGGCATTGGAAAACTACATCGAAGACCCGGTCTCCGAAGAGCTCCTCAAGGGCGAGTTTGAGGGCAAAGACACAATTCAGGTTGACTGCAAAGAGGTTGCCGGCAAGAAGCAACTGCACTTCACCGGCCTTGTCACTGCCGAGCCGGTCGCAGCCGGCCCAGCCGACGAGGCGGCCGAGTAACAGCGGAAGGGCCGGCCTCTCAAAGCCAGCCTCACCACGATGAACCAGTCAGCCGAGGGGCGGGAAGCGTTGTCTTCCCGCCCCTCGGCTCCTTTCTGGCAGCCTGGACCCCTTCCCGAAGCCCTCCAGCCCCCGCAGGCTTCCCTCAATGGACTCAAGCCACCGGATCGTTCCAGCCGATTTAATCGGTAAGGAGCGCCGCGACTGCGGTGATGCTGCGTCATGGACTCATCCACCACATCTGCCACGCCCAGGCACGGGGTCACCGGTTGGTTTGCCAATCGGGTCGCCGACGTGGGTGACATGGCCATCACCATGGTGGCCGGCATCGGGGATGTGACGCTGTTCGCTCTGCGGACGGTCGGCTGGCTCTTCAGCCGCCGGCAGCGGCGGGAGGTACTCCTGCCCAACTTCTATCAGATTGGGGTGCTCTCACTGCCGGTGGTCGCTTTGACCGGCCTGTTCATCGGCATGGTGCTGGCGGTCCAGAGTTACGCCCAGTTCAAGGCACTCGGCCTGCAGACCCGGCTGGGGTCAGTGATCAATCTCTCCCTCGTGAGAGAACTCGGCCCCGTTCTGGCTGCCACGATGCTCGCCGGTCGGGTCGGGAGTGCCATGGCGGCTGAACTGGGCACGATGCGGGTCACCGAACAGATCGACGCCCTGGAGAGCATGGGGGCCAACCCCATCTACTATCTGGTGGTTCCCCGCTTCCTCGGCTGCCTCGTGCTGATTCCCACCCTGACGATCATGGCCGACTTCATGGGAGTGCTCGGGGGCTACATCTACTCTCACGCGGTGCTCGGCATCGACTACCACCACTATTGGGCCAACTCGCGGGAATATGTCGATGCCTTTGATTTCCTCATGGGCCTCTTCAAGAGCTTCTTTTTCGGTGGAGCAATCGCCCTGGTCAGCTGCCACCATGGCTTTCACTGTGATCACGGAGCGCAGGGGGTTGGCCGGGCGGCCACCAACGCCTTCGTTCACTCCTTCGTGCTGATTTTGATTCTCGACCTGTTTCTCGGCATCGGCCTCAACAGCGTCCAAGACATCTTCCGACCCGAAGGCCCACGCAAACTGCTCTGACGTCATGACTGCCACCGCCACTGCCCCTGAGACCACTGCCACGCCGGCCGATCAGCCGTTGCTGTCGGTCGCTGCGTTGTCAGTCACCTTCGGAAGCCAGCCGGTCCTCCGGGATATCTCGCTCGACCTCGCCGCTGGCGAGACCCTTGCGGTGCTCGGTGAAAGTGGCTGTGGCAAGACCGTCCTGCTGAAGACCATGATCGGCCTAGTCCAGCCCACGACGGGGGCGGTGCTGTTTGAAGGCCAGTCGCTTAGCGGCATGACTGAACGCCAGCTCGCCCACCTCCGCACCCGCTATGGATTTGTCTTCCAAGGCGCCGCCCTCTTCGACAGCGCCACCATCGCAGAGAACATCGCCTTTCCACTGCGGGAGCACACCCGGCTGGCAGCACACGAAATCGATGAGATCGTCAGTGAACTCGTCGCTGAGGTGGGGCTTCCCCAGACGGTCCTGCAAAAGAAACCGGTCCAACTCTCCGGGGGCATGCGAAAGCGGGCCGGCCTCGCCCGAGCCTTGGCGCTCGACCCCCAGTTGGTGCTCTATGACGAACCGACCACCGGACTCGACCCGATCATGAGTGATGTGATCAACGAACTCATCCTGCGGGTCCGCCAGCGGCCTCGGACCACCAGCGTGGTGGTCACCCACGACATGCGGACGGCCCACAAGGTGGCCGATCGGATTGTCATGCTCTACCCGCTGCCGCGACTGGAGCCGGATGAGTCACAGATCATCTTCAGCGGCACACCAGCCGAACTCGACCACTCCACCGATCCGCGGGTGCGGCAGTTTGTCGAGGGCCGCGCCGGCCAGCGGCTCGATGAACTCCGGGAAGAGCAGGCCCGCGCCACCGTCTGGCAAACCGCTGCCCCCCGCGACCCCGAAACAGCCCCTCCGGGGCAGCAGGAGGATCTCTCGTGAACGACCGCGTCATCCAGTTCCGTGTCGGTGTCATGGTCCTGGCCACGGCGATCATCGCCGGCATTCTGATCGTGCTGTTTGGCGATCTACCCAGTCTCGTTCAGTCGACTTATCAGCTGCGCATGAACTTTTCGGATGCCCGGGGCGTTTCCAGCGGCACTCCGGTTCGCAAAAACGGCATTCTGGTCGGCCGGGTCAGTTCAGTGATGCTCGACGAGCGCGGGGGCGTCAGCGTGGTGGCCGACATCGATACCTACGTGCCAGTCTATCGGGACGAGTTGCCACAGGTGGCCAGCACCATTCTCGGCGATGCGGAAATTGAGTTGGTTGCCGGACGCATCGTTCCGCCCCGGCAGCGGGTCACCAGTGAAGAGGTCCTCCGCGGGGCGGTCGCCCGGGATCCCTTGGCAATGTTCACCACGCTTGAGCCTAAGGTGACGGCCTCACTGGAGTCGCTCACTCGGGCCAGTGACGCCGTAGCCGCCCTTTCAGGGAACCTCGAAAAGACCTTCGTCAAGGATGACGTGCACCTTGACCAGACCGTCAAGAAGCTCGACACCGCTCTAGAAACCTTCACGCTGACAATGAACAACGTCAACGATATCGTCGGCGATGCTGAAGCCCGCCAACGTCTGAAAGAGTCGATCAACGCCCTGCCCGAAGTGCTAACCAATCTGGAAAAATCAGTCGGCGGCATCAGTTCGACAATCGAAACCGCCGATCGCAACCTCCGCAATCTCGAAGGGCTCTCGAAGCCGCTTGGCGAGCGGGGCGAGTCGATGGTCAAGGGCATCGACAAGGCAATCAATCGGCTTGACGACGTGCTCCTGCAGGCCGCCACCTTCACCCAGGCCCTCAACGAGTCGCAGGGAACCCTTGGCAAACTCGTCCGTGACCCGCAGGTCTACAACGATCTGGCCCAGGCGGCGAACAACGTCAACCGACTGACCCAGACGCTGCGGCCGATCATCGATGACGTGCGGGTATTCACCGATAAGATCGCCCGTCACCCCGAACAGCTCGGTGTGCGTGGCGCACTCGATCGCCGGCCCGGGCTGAAGTAATCCACTGCCGACGTCCCTCGGCAGGCGAACTGCTACCTGGTCCGCCGGGATGCCGGCGTGGGGACTTTGTCAGGCTGCTCAGTGGGCTCCGGCAGCACGGCGGGCGGCTTGACGCCGGCGATCTGATCAAACCCAATCCCACGGAGCCGATCGCCGTAGCGTTCCTTCAGCCACGGCATCGTCTGTTCAATCGTGTCAGGCTGTAAGAGCACAAGATCTCCCGTCTGCAGGGCATCGAGCACGGTCGCAGCAGCCGTCTCCCAGTTGCCGCCCACCTCGACCACCGTCCGGCGGCCACTCGTCTGCGACTGCGCGACGCCCGCGGCAATCAACTCGGTAATCTCACCGGGGCTCCGGCCACGGCGATAGGCATCCTCATAGATCACCACCCGATCGAAGGTTCGCCCGAGGAGTTCGCCCTGTTGCAGCAGGTCTTCGTCGCGGCGATCACCGGCGGCGGAATAGACCGCCGTCCGCCGGGGATGTGGCAGCGTCTCGAGCGTCCGGCAGATCTGTTCGAGCGAGGGAACGTTGTGGCCGTAGTCGACGACAATGGTGCCGCCGGCAAGATCGAGCAGATTGAATCGCCCGGGGCTCCCCAGCGAACCGCTTGAGAAATCTTCAAGCCCCAGCCGGACCAACTCCAAGGGCACACCCAGACTCCAGGCCGCCGCTGCAGCCGCGAGGGCATTTTCAACCTGAAACGCCACCAGCCCCCGGTGCACCAGAGGCACCCGGTCCAGACTGGCCAGCCGGGTCTCCCGCGGCCCATCGCAGAGCACCATCCACCCATCCCGAATCGTGGCCGCGAGCCCACCCGCGGCAAGATGGACGTTCAGGACCGGGTGCTCAGGATCGAGGGCGAAGTAGACAACGCGGCCCCGGCACCATTTCTTCATGTCGACCACTAGGGGATCGGCAGCATTGAGCACAGCCGTGCCACTGGAGCGAACGCCCGCCACGATCGCCCCCTTCACCCAGGCGAGCTGTTCTGGCGTGTCGATCTCCTGCAGACCGAGATGGTCACCGGAGGCAATGTTGGTCACGACGGCCACATCACAGGCATCAAAGCCACAGCCCTCTCGGAGGATGCCGCCTCGGGCTGTTTCCAGCACCGCTGTCGTCACCTCGGGATGAGCCAGAATCCGCTGCGCACTTCGCGGGCCACTGCAATCACCGGTGTCAATCTGGCGATCCCCCACCCAGACGCCCTCGGTGCAGGCCATTCCGACGGTCGCTCCACTGGTCGCCGCCAGATGGGCCAACAACCGGGTCACCGTGGTCTTGCCGTTGGTGCCGGTCACCGCAGCGACTGGCACCCGACCGTCATCTCCTGCAGGGAAGAGGGTATCGACAATGGCGCCGCCGACATCCCGGGGAGTGCCCATTGTGGGCTCCAGATGCATCCGCAGGCCGGGACAGGCATTCACTTCCACCACGCCACCCCGCTGCCCAGCCAGCGGCTGATCGATCCGGCTGGCCATCAGGTCGACTCCAGCGACATCGAGCCCGACGACGCGAACCGCCTCGACGGCAAGCCGGGCCAGTTCTGGATGCACCAGATCCGTGACATCCTCGGCAGTGCCGCCCGTGCTGAGGTTGGCATTCCGCCGCAACGCCACCCGCTGGCCGGCCGCTGGGACCGACTCCGTAGTCAGCCCCTGCTCTGCCAGCAACGCAGTGGCAATGTCATCCAGGGGAATCAGCGAAAGCGTGCCGTTGTGGTTGGCACAGCGGCGGGGGTCGGCATTCGTCTGGGCAACGAGTTCGCAAACGGTGGCACGACCGTCACCGGTCACTGCCGGTGGGCAGCGGCGGGCGGCGGCCACCAAGGCACCGCCGACAACCAACAGGCGATAGTCGTCGCCCACCAGACACTGCTCCAGGATCACATCGCGTCCTCCGGCAGCCGCCACGTCGTAGGCTCGCCGGACGTCCGCCTCGGTCGTCAACGCGACCGAGACCCCCTTGCCCTGATTGCCATGCCGTGGCTTGACCACCACCGGCAGGCCCTGCTCAACAGCCACCTGCCAGGCTTCATCCGCGGACTGCACGGGCTGGCCCTCAGCCACGGGAATTCCTGCCTCGGCCAGGAGGCGGCGGGTCAGTTCCTTGTCCTGGGCAATCGACTCGGCGATCGCCGAAGTTTGATCGGTTTCTGCCGCCAGAATTCTCCGCTGCTTCTCCCCGATCCCGAGCCGCACCAACGAGCCTTCGTTGAGCCGCCGCACCGGGATATCCCGCCGGCGGGCGGCAGCGACGATCGACCGGGTGCTCGGACCAAGCTGCTCCGTGAGCAACTGCTCCCGCAGGGTTTCCACAGTCGGTTCAACGGCAAACGGCTGGCCCTCAATCGCCGCCGTCACCAGGGCATGGGCCGCATGCAGACAGGCGATGGCAAAGCCTTCTTCCCGGTATTCGATGATGACGTGGTAGACCCCTCGGGTCTTTGTCTCGCGGGCCCGGCCATAGCCAACCGGGGTCCCCGCCAGCGTCTGCAACTCCAGCGTGACATGCTCCAGCACGTGCCCCATCCAGGTGCCAGTCCGCAGTCGGTGAAAAAAACCGCCCCGTTCACCGATTGAACACCGGTGTTCAATCATCGATGGCAGCCACTCCATCAGTCGCTCATTGAAGCCTGGCAGGGTGTGGGAGGGATGATCCTCAAGCCACCCCAGATCGACGCGAACCTCCAGCACGGGAAACCGGGCCCATTGATTTGGTCCCCGCAGCACTTTGATCATCTCAATTTTCATACGCAGGAAATCCAAGGGGGACGGGCGTCGGGAGGGAGATGCGTGGCTTCAGCGACACCACACGTGGTCACAATCGGAAAGGCGGTGATCAGCCTCTAGGCTGCGGCAACGACGGGAGCCGGGAAGACAACCAGCGGCAGCTGAAACATCGAGGGGGCCGAGCCTTCGACCGGGGCAGGACAGTCGGCACGGCATGGTCACGGTGGGAGGGGGAATGGTGCAATCGATGCGAGAGACTCCTTTGCTCACACCCTTCTGGGAGCTGCCGTGCAGGCTAACGATACCGCCATGACGATGTTTTTCCAAGTTTTTACTGGTTTTTTCCGCGGAACTCGTTCGGCCTGGACAGCGGAATCGCCCTGTGGCTCGGCCGGGTGGCAACGACCGGGCGGCCGCTGTCAGCTGGCCGCCTGCCAAGCTTCTGCCCGAGGCGGGTGTTCGGCCCCCATCTCTTTAATCAGTATGACACTATGCAGGTGCCATGCCGAACCGATTAGAAACCCCGCCTTCATCACGCCGACCGGGCTGCCGCTGCTGCCGTCCGCTGATCGGTGGGGGCGTTGAATCCCGAGTGAAAGGCTCGGTTTGAGGCTGTGCCACCCATCACACCGCACCGCAAGGCCCCGGCAGCCGCCCCCCTGCGGTGCCCTCCCGCCGCCAGACCAGCCTGCAGGTTTTTCCGAGTGCTGGATGGCTGGTGCGTAAATTTTTTCAAAAATCTTGGTGATTGTCCTGCCATGCCGCTGGGCCTCAGCCGGTGCTACGATTGCCGTCGATGCAAACGGCCACCGTCTCCAGCGTGCCCTCACCTTCACCGACCAGCGGAGTCGGTCCGGCATCACCCAGCGAACGGGTGCTGGCACGCTGTCATGTCGACCTGGACACACGCGTACAGTTCGCCCGTAACTGGATCGCCGGCACGCAACAGACCAACTTTGCCGGCACCGGCACCCTGCCGCCGCAGCTCCCCTCTACCCCGACGGTGGCCGCG
>JBDQOY010000145.1:0-5455 GCA_040260935.1 Pirellulales bacterium | reverse complement strand
GTCCTATTGCGCGGGCCTTTGCCGCTGCCGTACGGCGGTGGGGTCGGCCGGCTGTGGAGGTCGAGCAGGCGGTCATCGATGCCTGCGAGCGGGAGATCAATCACCTGCGGAAATACCGGCGGGTCTTCAATGGCGTGGCGACCGTCAGCCCGCTCTTTGGATTGCTGGGAACCGTCCTGGGCCTGATCCGTTCCTTCAACGATGTGGCTGCTGCCGGAGCGATTGGCAGGCCGGATCTGCTGGCCCGAGGGTTTGGCGAGGCGCTCATCACCACCGCCTTGGGGTTGATGGTGGCGATTCCCGCCATGGTGCTGCACAGTTACTTCACCAGTCGGGTTGATCGGCTGGCGATGCAGCTTGATGAGGCATGTCAGCCTGTGATTGAGGCAGTGGCGTTCACGACGGGTGAATCGTCAGAGCGACGAAAGGCGGCCTGAGCCATGCGACTGCCTTCTGCTGGAGATGAAGAGACGCTCACGCCCAATCTGACGCCAATGATCGATGTGCTGCTGGTCATCGCCTTGTTCTTTATGGGGGCGGCCCGGTTTTCGGAGGATGAGCAGTCGCTCGATCTTGATCTGCCAAGCGTTTCCCGGGCCGCCGCGCCGGCGGCAGAGCAGCAGTTGGTCATTGAGGTGCCGGCCGACGGTCCCCTGCAGTTCGCGGGGCGAATGGTGCCGGAAGAATCGCTCGATGCGGAACTGATCGCCGCCCGCGAGGCAGGTGCGGCGGTGGTGACCATTCGGGGGGCGCATGATGCTGCTCATGGCCGCATGACCCATGTCTATGAGGCCTGTCGGGCGGCGGGAATCCACAAGGTGGCCATCGCCGTGCGTGGGCCACAGCGATAAGCCGGTGGTGGCGTCTCCGGGCATGGTGGGGCATGGCTCATGAATCTTTCGCTGTTCTTTGCCGTTGCTTTTCTTCTGGTTCTGACGCTGACCGTGGTGGCTGTCATCTGGACAGGCTGGTTGCAGTCGAACACCTTGCGGAAATGCATGCTGATGTCACTTGTCTTCCATCTGCTGGTGGTGGGTGGCCTGGTGGCACTTGGCGGCCTGGGAATCCGCAGCGGAGGGCATGCGACTGGCACGGGCGAGATGACCACCGTTGTGGTGCTGGTGGCAGACGAGCCCGAATCGCCAACTGGCGGTGCCGGGGAGCCTGTTGAGGCCGTTCAGGGCGACGAAAAGCCGCCTGCCGATGGGGCGAAGTCCGAGGAAGTTGTCGAGCAGGCTGTTCCCGCTGTGATGCCGGAACCCTTGCCGGCTGCTGAGCCGGTTGTCGCCGTTGACGATGTGGCGGAGCCGCCGCCACTCTTGCCTGAGGAAATGCTGGTTCAGGCGGACGCACCCACTGTCGCCGATACGGGGATGAACTCGGCTGATCTTGCTGACGAACTGGCTTCGGCAGTGCGGGCTGCCCGGCCGTCGGCTGGCCGGCAGCCAGTGTCGTCTTCGGTGCAGCCCGGGGTGCCGCTGGATTACGGAAGCCGCGCAGGAACACGCCGTCGGGAGGCATTGCTCGCCTGGGGTGGTTCGGATGCGACCGAGGCCGCTGTGGCGGCGGCCTTGGGCTGGCTCGCAGCAAATCAGTCAGCGGATGGCCGCTGGGATGCCAGTCGGCATGGTGCTGGGCGGGTCGGTGCGGCCGGGCTGGCCGGGCATGGTCCGGAGAGCGGGCAGTCGAGTGATCATGGCCTGACCGGGTTGGCCTTGCTCGCATTTTTGGGAGCGGGTCACACGCCAGAGTCTGGGCCGTATGCCGATGTCGTTGACCGGGGGGTGCGGTTTCTCGTTGAGCACCAGCATGCCGATGGATCACTGGCGGGGCCAGCGGCCTTCTTCGCGTCTCTTTACTGCCATGGCATGGCCGCGATCGCGGTCGCTGAATGCTATGCGCTTACAGCCGATCCGGCGTTGCTGCCGGTGCTCAAGCGGGCGGTGGCGTTTACGGTGTCCCGGCAGCACACGGCGACGGGCGGCTGGCGGTATGCCGCGGGAGATCGCGGCGACACGAGTCAGCTTGGCTGGCAGTTGATGCTGCTGGCCAGCACTCGGCAGGTCGACCTACCGGCTGCGCGGAAGGCCGAGCGTGCCAGCAGCAGGTTTCTGGAGAGTGTCGCAGGTGGTCGGCATGGTGGACTAGCCGCGTATCGGCCGGGTGAACGGCCGACGGCAGCGATGACGGCCGAGGCGGTCTATGCCAGGTTGCTGTTGGGGCAGTCGCCTGACAGTTCGACGGTCACCGAGGCGGTTGCGTTTCTTGATGCTTTGCGGCCGGGGCAGTCGGTGCATGACTGCTATGCCTGGTATTACGGGACGCTTGCCCTCTTCCATGTTGGAGGGCCTGCCTGGGAGCGGTGGAATGGGGCGTTGACCACCACCCTGCTGGCCACACAGCGAACCGGGCGGGGCCCCTTGGTGGGCAGTTGGGATCCTGACCATGTCTGGGGTGCTCTTGGCGGACGTGTCTACGCCACGGCCCTACCAACGCTGATGCTTGAGGTCTATTACCGATACCAGCCGCTGCATCGGCAGCAACCCCGCCAGCAGCCGGTCGGGGCTGCGGCAGCAACAGTCGCTGGCGGCCACGCGGGGCTGCGGTGATTTGACCCACCCCACCCCCGGGATAGACTTACCTAGTTGGTTCTTTTCCTCGGAGGAATCGAACGAACGCAGCGACTCGGCCACAGTGCGTGGTCGCGACAGCCGTCGCAGTCGTCTTCCTGGCGGTGGGACGGAGACAGAAAGGTCACAAACATGCTTGGGTTCATGGGCCTCGGAACGCTTGAGTTGATCATTGTGGCGGGGGTGATCCTGCTGCTGTTTGGAGCGCGGCTTCCCCGTGTGATGCGTTCGCTCGGCGAGGGCATTGTCGAATTCAAGCGTGGGATCAATTCCGGCGATGAGGAGCCGCGGATTGGGCAGCCGTCTGGCTCGGGGCCTGACGCTCCGCCGCACGAGTGAAGGCGACTTCATGCTGCACTTGCGTTCGTTGAAATGCCTCGGCAACTGTGCAGACTTGCCGCACTGGGCCGGCCGAAAACTGGTGCAGCGTTACAGCTGGGGTGCCCCGCTTGAGGAGAGTGAGCCATGTTCGGGTTAGGTCCGCTTGAAATTCTTGCTATCGGGGTGATTGCTGTGATGCTTTATGGCAAGCGGCTACCCGAAGTTGGCAAAACGGTGGGCAAGAGTCTGGCGGAGCTCCGCCGTCAGTGGGCGACGATCTCTCGCGATCTTGATGTCGCAGGCCAACTCGATGAGCGGGGGCCGGGCTCGGCGGGTCGGGCGATTCAGCCTTCAAGTCGCTATGACGAGGAAGAGACTGTCGTCAGCGGACCGGTTTTTGATGCCCCGCCACCGCCTCTTCACCGGTCTCAAGAGTTTTGAATCCAGCCAAGCCATCAGGAAGATCGAAGAAGAGCGTCCCGTCTGAGCCAATTCGTTGGTCCCTTCTGTCACGCCGATGACACCGCGTCAGGAGGCTCTTCAATTTGATCTGATAGAGAGACCGAAGAGATCAGTGCTTTGCAGATTCCCGCGATGCCGCGGGAGTGCTATTTTCTGCTATAGTGCCTGAGTGCGAATTGAAACCCACTCTTGGAGTCTCCTCCGTGTCTGACAATCAACCCAATAATTGGCCTGATCTTCTGATTGGTCTGTACGACAACCTCACCGGTCGTCGTGCCGAAATCACGTACGAGTTCGACAACATGCACATCAAAATTCCCAGCGGCACCGGTGCCTCCGCCGAGCATGCCGAATGGGTGCTGCATGGCGCGCTCAAGATCCGCACGCGGGACATGGGAACGCCCCCAAACTGATCTTGGCCGGGCGGCTGGTTGGAACTCTGAATGGTCGCCCGGTCGTTATCGATGCAGATGGTTCGGGACTTGCCGTGGCGTTTGCTTCGTTTCGGCAGGCGTGGCCATCGCGCCGCTCCGTGAAATCGTTGCTTCCCTTCCTGGGTGTGTTGAAGCGGCATGGGATCCCTGTTCGTGTGAAGATCGCAGGGCTCGTTTCCCTGGAATTACTTCCAAAGCCGAGCAGCTTGGCTCGATTTTTCGTTCCAGGTCTTTCGCACCTTGCCTAAGGTGAGTGAACAGTAGGGAACTGGAACGTCGGTACTGCCGGGAACCCGGATCGAGCATGTCGTCGGTCTGAGCCGTCGGAGCCAATTCAAAGGCCTCGCGGCATGGCCGTGTCCGCAGCGTGGCGACCGATGTCCGCCAGCCGTGTCCCGTCGGCGTTCTTGAAAACGGGGAAATCAGCTTGCCCATTGACGCATGGGCATCAAGTCTCTGCACTGCTGCGTGCGTACAGGCCTGTTCAGATTGATTAGAACCTGAGCAAGGCAACCTCGGCGGTGAGGCCAGGCCCAAAGGCCATGGCGACACATGGCCCTTGGCGGCGTTCCTGCGCGAGACGCGCAAGAATGAACAGAATTGTAGCGCTCGACATATTGCCGTGATCTACCAGCACACCTTGGGAGTGACGGAGATCCTCTTTGGAAAGACCGAGCGTTTCTCCGACAGCGGTGAGAATCCGCGGTCCTCCCGGATGCACCGCCCATGCCGCCACATCGTCACGAGTCAGCCCCTCAGCCCTGAGCACGTCATCGATGGCGACCGGCAGATGCACGGCGATCTCATTAGGAACCTGAGGCGAGAGCGTCATTTCAAAGCCATGATCCCCGATAAGCCAGCCCATCTGCTCAGTGGAATCAGGCAGTACCTGAGATCGCTGACCCACTAGTTGGCAACAGTCGTGCGGGCCAAGCGGACCTGAAGCTGCGACGATCGCGGCAGCTCCATCGGCGAAGATGCTGTTTGCCACGACATGATCGCCGCGGGTCCCGTACTGGAAATGAAGGCTGCAGAGTTCGACACACACCACGAGAACCACTGCTGCAGGATCGGCCGCTGCAAAAGCGCCGGCAACTCGCAGGGCGTTGAAGGCCCCGTGGCACCCCATGAATCCTACATGGGTCCGGGCGACCGTTACAGGCAGGCCAAGCACCGAGATCAGTTCGAGATCAACGCCCGGATTGGTGAATCCCGTACAGGAACAGGTGACAAGATGGGTGATGGCGTGAGATGCAACTCGAGCTTCGTGGAGGGCTGCCCTGGAGGCCGCAGTCGCGAGAGGCCCTGCCTCACGAGCATAGCGTGCCATCCGCTCGCCCGTCGTTGGGCCAGCGGAGTAAGCCTCCGTCGCCGGAGGGTAAAAGGTTTGTGAGCAGTTGATGCCGTCCAGCCCCTCAAGCAGAACGGATCCACGGGTCCGTATCCTCGTCTGCCGATAAAGCGCCGTAAGCGTCCGCTCTCGACCAGCCTCTGCGTTGGCGAAGTCGATCGCAAGTAACGCAGCGTCGGCCTGAGTGATTTGCCGTGGCGGCGTCGCGGTTCCAATCCCCTGAATGACAAGACTCATGCAGCTGGAGTTCCTAGACC
>JBDQOY010000144.1:0-3012 GCA_040260935.1 Pirellulales bacterium | reverse complement strand
GCGGCCAGCACCGGCTTCAAGGCCTTGCCAGTTTCCGAAACGTTGCTTTTGGCAATCTGCTCCGGCGTGCCCGCTACCACGATCTCGCCCCCGCCCCCGCCACCCTCGGGGCCTAGGTCGATCACATGGTCAGCTCGCTTGACCACATCAAGGTTGTGCTCAACTACCAGCACGGTGTTGCCGGCCTCGACCAGCCGATCCAGCACCTCGATCAGTTGCCGCACATCGTGCATGTGCAGGCCGGTGGTCGGCTCGTCGAGAATGTAAAGCGTGTTGCCGGTCGACCGCTTGCCAAGTTCCCGCGAGAGCTTGACCCGCTGGGCCTCGCCGCCAGAGAGCGTGGGGGAGGGCTGGCCGAGATGGAGGTAATCCAGGCCGACGTCATGCAGCGTCTGCAGTTTGCGGGCGATGTCGGGGGCGTCTGCAAAAAACTCAAGGGCCTCGCCCACCTCCATGCCGAGGATGTCAGCGACGTTCTTGCCTTTCCAGCGAACCTCAAGGGTGTCCTTGGCGAACCGGCTACCACCACAGACATCACAGGTGACCCAGACGTCGGCGAGGAAGTCCATGTCGAGCCGGGTCGACCCATGGCCCTCGCAGGCCCCGCAGCGGCCACCGGCAACATTGAAACTGAACCGGCCCGCCTTCCAGCCGCGACGGCGGGCGTCGGGCAGCATCGTGAACAGTTTGCGGATGTCGTCCCAGACTTTCACATACGTGGACGGATTACTGCGGGGCGTCCTGCCAATCGGTGACTGATCGATGACGATCACCTTGTCGAGCTGCTCGCCACCAACAAGGGCGTCAAACTCACCCGGCACAGCCGCTTCACTGCCCAGCAGGTTCCGCAGGGCCGGCTCCAGCACATCGCTGACCAGCGAACTTTTGCCACTGCCCGAGATGCCGGTCACACAGACAAAGAGCCCGAGTGGAATCTCAACGTCGATGTTCTTGAGGTTGTTGTGCCGCACGCCCTCAAGCACCAGTGACCGGCCGTCAGGCTTTCGACGTGCCTCCGGCAGCAGGATGGCATCCCGGCCTGACAGAAACGCCCCCGTAATGCTGCGGCTGTTCTTCGCCACCTCGGCGGGGGAGCCAGCGGCCACCACCTCACCGCCCCGCTTGCCGGGACCGGGACCGAAGTCGACAACCCAGTCGGCGGCCCGGATGGTCTCTTCATCGTGCTCGACCACCACCACGGTGTTGCCCTTGTCACGAAGGGCCTCCAGGGCGCCGAGCAGTTTGACGTTATCACGGGGGTGCAGGCCGATTGAGGGCTCGTCGAGGACATAGAGCACGCCCGAAAGCCCCGAGCCGATCTGAGCGGCGAGGCGGATCCGCTGGCTTTCACCACCGGAGAGCGTGGGGGCTTTCCGATCGAGGGCAAGGTAGCCAAGGCCGACCTGATCAAGAAACGACAGCCGGCTGCGGATCTCTTTGAGCAGTTCAGTGGCGATCAGCGCCTGCGTGTCATCAAGGAGGAGGTCCGAGAGGAAGGTGCGGGCCTCGCTGATCGGCAAGGCACACAACTGGTTGAGGGAAAGTTCCCACGCGGGCTGGGCTGCCTTCTTGCCGCGGCGAGCAGTAGCCTTCGCCGGCTTCGGCTTGGTTGCTCCTGGCGGAAGCGGCTTGGGGACCTGACTGGTGACTCGCACCGCCCGGGCCTGGGGCGACAGCCTTGCCCCATCGCAGACATGGCAGTGGCTGATGCTCATGTACTTCTCAAGCATCCGCCGCATGATGCCGCTTTTGGCATTCCGCCAGCGATTGGTGAGCATCGCCAGCACGCCCTCAAACTTTGTCTTTGCCCCCCGCTCGGCCCGGCCCCGTCGCCAAGAGACAGTGATCGTTTCCAGCCCCGTGCCGTGCAGCCAGATTTTCTTCTGCGCCGGCGTCAGCTTCTGCCAGGGCGTGTCAAGCATGACGCCAGCGGCATACTTCTTTTTGGCCTCGGCATGGGCGGCCACCGCGTTGAATAGCCGCCGCGTCCAGCGGGGCATGTCACGAAACCGCCCAAGAACGGCGAAGGCCCCCTTCTTCACCGACAGTGACGGATCGACAATGAGCTTTTTGGGGTCGATGCCGTAGATGTCACCGAGGCCATCACAGGCAGCGCAGGCCCCGAGCGGACTGTTGAAGCTGAACAGCTGCGGCTCGGGCGTGTCGTAACTGACGCCACAGGCAACGCAGGCGAACTTGCTCGACAGCGTGATGTCGTCGGCTGGATCAGCGTCGTCAGCAGACTCGCCAGCCACGATCACCTGGCCGCCTCCGGTTCGCAGCGCCAGATCAACGGCTTCCGCTAGCCGGCTGCGGGTGTCGTCGGACACGGTGAGTCGATCGACCACAACCTCAATCGTGTGCTTGAACTGTTTTTCAAGCGGCGGCGGCTCTTCGACCCGATAGATGCTGCCATCCACCCGGGCCCTGGTAAATCCCTGCCGCACCAGATCCGTGAAGAGATCTCGATGCTCCCCCTTGGCCTGCCGGACCAGCGGCGCGAGGATCATTACCCGCTGTCCTGTTGTGGCAGCAATGACTCGCTCAACGATCTGGTCACGGGGCTGGGCCTCCAGCACCCGATCACAGGTCGGACAGTGCGCCGTGCCAACGCGGGCATAGAGTACCCGGAGGAAGTCGTGGATTTCGGTCATCGTCGCCACGGTTGACCGTGGGTTGTGACCCGCCGACTTTTGGGCGATCGAGATCGATGGCGACAGCCCTGTCACGCTGTCAACATCAGGCCGGGGCAGCTGCCCGAGAAACTGCCGAGCAAAGGTCGAAAGGCTTTCGACATACCGCCGCTGGCCCTCGGCATAGAGGGTGTCAAAGGCAAGGCTCGACTTCCCCGAGCCGCTCACGCCCGACAGGCAGACCAGCCGCCCCCGGGGTAGGCCGACCGTGACATTGCGAAGGTTATGTTCCCGCGCACCGCGGACGACGATCGGAGGGGCGTGCATGCGTGATCGAGTGGCGGGAAGTCGGGGAGGGATTAGCGTTGCGCTGCGATGT
>JBDQOY010000143.1:0-8537 GCA_040260935.1 Pirellulales bacterium | reverse complement strand
GAACCGATCGTAGAGTTCGAAAAAGGCCTCCCGCAGGTTGCCCTCGTGCCGCCTGTAGATCGCCTCGAGAAGCTGGGGCTCGAAATCGATCTGGTGTCCGGGTGACCTGGCCAACAGGTCAGCAACCAGGCTACGGAAACAGGCTGGTGTCGGCTGCGTCTTGAGCAGGATCGGTAACCCTCCTGAGGAGGACGCGTGATGGGCGGTAATGATCAGCCGCCCGCGCCGCCGCCAGGCCAGCCGCTCGAGCAGCCGACCGGACCAGCCAAGCACTTCCCAGCTATCGATGCAGAGCAACTGCTGATCATCTCCTACCCCCAGCACCGCTGCTGCCGCAACGACGACGTCAGCCCGCGACCGCAACCGCAGGTGGCGGACGGTCCAGCCCCGTGCTCTTCCCTCGGCTAGCAGCTGCCAAAGCAGCGTCGACTTGCCACTTCCGTGTGGGCCGCAGAGAACCCCGCGGCCGCCAAGCTGATCGAGCCGATCGAGCAGGCCTGCGGGTGATTCAGTCACCGACCACCAGGCCAGTTGCCCAGGCCGGGTGGAACGGGTTGCAAACGGATTGTGAACCACCTCCCTGCAGGTCATGAGGCCACCGGCTCAGGAGGGCGGGCGACCGGAATATCCCCGAGAAAAAAGATGTGTTCCGAGACAAAGTCCCGGCCGCCGACAAAGAACAGTCGCAGCCGCACACACCAGCGGATCTTCACTATGAGTCCCTCGTACGACAACGGACACAACGGAAGTTTCATCGAAATTGTACCCGTGAGCGGTTGCCAGCCTGCCTGTTCTTCACTCACCTGCCGACCAGCCACCACGCGGTCAAAGAAGACAACACCGAGATCCTCTTCTCCCTTTCCCTCGGAGTACCAGGCCACGGAACGCTCAACCGCCGTCACCAACGTCTCATCGACCCCTTCCACACGATAGCGGGCCAGAAGCCGCTCTCCAGGGGTGTAGAGATTTCCATCACCACGAAAGGTGACCGTTACCTGTGGGGTTGAAAGGGAACCGGACAACCGTTGGGGAGACGCACGACGAGGTCCGTTCATGAGGCTACCTCGTGCCGCTTCTGTTGAACTGCAGTCGCTGCCCCTGCGGCAGCTGCCTCTGAGGCCGGAAAGATGACCACCGGAAAGACCCGCAACAGCGCTGGCCATCGCTCGGGCTGCCCCCGCAAAACCAACCGCCAACTCACCGCGTTATGTGTCGAGTGAAACGAATGCATTGCCCGCGGCGGGACTCGAACCTGAACCTCGGCCTCAAACGGTGTTCCTGGGAGCGGCTCCACCCGATTCCAGCATCGAACCACTTCCCGCCAGACCACCTGTCGCTCGGTTCGCACATCGGTCCCCTGCCGGTAGGTTGCCTGTTCCTCAAGTTCGAGAACCAACTCAAGCCGCCGGAAGGCGACCGAGCCTGCCTGTGACAGGAGAACGTCGTAGCATCCACCAGGCCGCAGCGGGTGGTCAGAAATCTCCAGATGGGACGGCCCAATCGCCGTCACCAGGAGCACGCGGCGAAAGAAAAGCCAGATCGCCAAGAGCCCAACCAGACTAAACGGTGCCAGCAAGCCAAGCAGCCACCAGTCGATTTGGCCTCCCGCCACATCAAACCCGGCCCCGATAGCCAAGACTACGACCACAGCATTCCAGAGGCCAGCGAACAGGCCCGAGCCAAGTACCGTCCAGGCTTCGGGACTTTCAGTCGGCAGCCGGAACCGCAGGACCGTTCCGGGAGAGTTGACGAGGTTGTCACACGCCGGGATGGTCGGATAGCCCTCCGCCTCGGCCAGTGGACGGGCCAGCCGCTGAAGCACACCCCAGACTTCCGCCGCCCGCCGTTCCTCCGACCGACCCCATCCCCCTGCGGCATGCAGCAGCCCGCTCCCGCCGAAGGCCACCAGGGCTCCAGGGAGAAGAAGCGTCAACAGCCAGAACCACCAACTGTAGCCCCGCTTCAGAACAACCGTAGTGACCTGATCAGGGTCATACCAACACGGTACCGTCTGCCCGAGTTCCTGCTCGGTGACCAGGCCGACGGCAACCTCACGACGGGAGGCGGTCTCGGCCAGCCCCGCCGTATTCCACGATCGCACCAGCTCGCCGTTCACGGGATACTCGACGAGCACCGCCGGCCGCCATGCCTTTCGCCGGACACCAAACAGATCGACCGTGGTATGGCGGGCCACACCCTTGCCCACCAGCCGACCCGAGACCTCGACAAACCGGTTGTTGATCCGCCACTCCGGAACCGCGACGCCCGTGAGCATCAGCCCACCGATGACCAGCCCAGCAGCTAGGAGCACCGCGTAGTAGAGTGCCTCGCCTAGCGAACCCCAGGCCGGCAAGCCGGTCCGACGTTCTCCGCGTTTCTTGCTGAAAAAACTGGGCAGCCTCACGCACGCTTCTCCCGGCGGACCATCTCAGGCCGACGCCCGTCGCCCGGCCACCTGGCCAGCCTATCGCACGTTCGCCAGATCCTCGGTTCGAGTGACGATGACGTCGTCAGCCGATGCCTGTTTGCGGAAGAAGCCAATCTTCTCCAACGACTTGTAGACCTCTTCCAAGGTCTTCTCACCAAAGTTCGAGATACTCAGCAAGTCCGCCCGGGTGCAATTGAGCAGATCGTGGACGGTGAAGATGCCCTTCTCTTCAAGGCAGTTCGTCGTCCGCACCGAAAGGCCGATTTCGGCAGTGCTCATTTCAAGTTTTTCGGCAAGCTCGTTCGATTGAGTCAGGCTCTTGTAAGGAATTCGCGGCATGGGGTCCCTCCCGTGCAAAAGTGAGTTGTGTGTCGGAAACCGGCCATCCAAACCATCGTCGAATGAAGCCTGAGTCCAGTGGCGGTGGCCTACCTGCCAACGCCTGCCAGCAGCGGAAGGGAATTCATTCCGCTACCAACGCTGGGAAAGAATATAATCGATCCAGCTACATTCCGACCACCTTTTGCCCACCACGTGGCTGACAGGCGTAGCCTGATCCGGGCGTCTCCCCTCACCGTGGCAGCCAACGCCAAAGACCGTGCAGCGACTTTCTCTCGATTCGCTCAATCCCAGCCAGCATCAGGCCGCGACTCATGTCGAGGGGCCGCTTCTGGTGCTAGCAGGACCGGGCAGTGGCAAAACCAGGGTGGTGACCCACCGGATTGCCCACCTGATCACGCAAGGCATCCCTGCCCATCAGATTGTCGCCCTCACCTTCACGAATAAGGCGGCCGAAGAGATGCGCCGCCGGGTGACCGATCTGGTTGGCCCTCAGCCGGTGGAGATGGGCACCTTCCACCGGTTCGCTGCCCGCCTGCTGCGTTCACACGCCCGGCTGGTCGGCCTGACCAGTGACTATTCCATTCTCGACACCGACGACTCACAGGCTGTTCTCAAGCGGGCTGCCAAGAAACTTGGGCTCTCCCTGAAGCATACGCCGATTGGCCGGCTGGCCGGCACGATCAGCCGGGCCAAGAACGACCTAATCACGCCAGAAACCTTTGAACCACAATGGGGACGACCCACCGACGACGTTGCGGCCAAACTCTGGCCGGTCTATCAGGAGATGCTGCTGGAGGCCAATTCTGTCGACTTCGACGACCTGCTCGTCCATATCGCCCGGCTCCTCCTCGACACCCCCGAACTCCGTCGACAACTTGATGCCCGCTATCGTTGGATGCTTGTCGACGAGTACCAGGACACCAATGCCGTTCAGTACTGCATTCTGCGGGGCCTGTCTCTTGATCACCAGAACCTCGCGGTCACCGGCGACCCCGACCAGGCCATCTACGGCTGGCGGGGCGCAAGCATTCGCAACATCCTGGAGTTTGAACGCGACTATCCCGCCGCCACGGTGGTGACCCTCGAGCAGAACTACCGCAGCACCGCCAACATTCTTGGCACTGCTGATCGGGTCATCGCCAACAACAGCCGCCGCAAACCGAAACAGCTCCAGACTGATGCCGGTGCCGGGGAGCAGGTGCGAATTGTTCTCGACAGCAGCAGCCATGACGAGGCTGAGCGGATCGCCAATGAAATCAGTGACGCCATCAGCAGTGGACGTCGGCAGCCGCGGGACTTCTGCATTCTGTTTCGCACAAATGCCCTGTCGCGATCACTGGAAGTCGCCCTTCGCAACCGGCAGGTACCCTACCAACTGCTGCGTGGCCTGGAATTCTTCAAACGCCGGGAAGTCCGCGATGTGGTCGCCTGGTTGCGGCTCCTGAAAAACCCACGTGATGACGAGGCTCTGCTGCGCATCGTCAACGTTCCCCCACGGGGCATTGGCAAGCAATCGCTTGATCGGCTGGCAGCCTGGGCCGAACAGCAACACCTCTCCCGGCTGGAGGCAACGCGGCAGGCAGCGGCTGTCCCTGGCCTGTCTCGGCGGGCGATCCGGGCCTATGAACAGTTCGGCGAACTTGTCAACGCACTGGAACAGACCCACCGCCAGGCCAACGGAGCAGTTGCACCACTGGTCGAGGCAATTCTTGATCGCACCGGCTACCGGGAACTGCTGACTGCAGAAAAAGACGAAGAGGGGGATGAGCGGCTGGCCAACGTTGAGGAATTGGTCACAGCCGCCCGACAGGTCGATGACTCATTCGAAGCGGTTCTCCCGGACGACGACCCGCTGGGGCAGTTCCTTGAGCAAACGGCCCTGGTTGCCGACACCGACGTCTGGGATCCCTCTGGCAACCAAGTGGCCCTGATGACCTTCCATGCCTGCAAAGGCCTGGAGTTTCCGGTGGTCTACATGATTGCGTTGGAAGATGGCATTCTGCCGCATGAACGCAGTCTCGATCATGATGACCAGCTCGAGGAGGAACGTCGGCTGGTCTTCGTCGGCATCACCCGGGGTGAACAGGAGGTGCACGCCAGTGCTGCCCGCATTCGTGACTATCGGGGCAGCCGCCGGATCTCAGCACCGAGCATCTTTCTGACGGAAATGATCGGGGAAGAAACCCTCCTGACCGGACCTGAAGCACCGTCCCTCACGGCGTCTTCTCATCACGCAGCCGAGGAGGACTGGGCCGCTGCGGAAGACGATCCCTTCGCCGACTACTTCACAGACGGGCCAGCAGACGAGCCGGCAGAAGGCTGTGATGAACTGACCGCGGCAGTGTCTCTCCGTCAGCAGCAGCGGCCTGATGGGCTCGTCCTCGAGGTTGAGGACGACATCACTCCAACCGCCGAGGAGACGTCCTCCACGCAGGTGGCCCGACCGCGGCCCGATCTGGCCAGCCTCCGCAACTCTCCGGCAATTCAAACGGCCAATGAACTCGGCCAGAACCGCCCCCAGGCAACTGACTTTCAGGTCGGTCAACAGGTCCACCATGCCGACTACGGCGACGGCACCATCGAGCGAATCAGCGGCACCGGTCCACGTGCCATCGCCGCCGTTCGGTTTGCTGATGCCACCCGAACCCGTAGCTTTGTGCTGGCCCATGGCGGCCTGCAGCCGCTTAACTAACCGGCCTCACCCCCCCGTTCCGGCACTCAGTCGGCCGAGCAGGGCCGTCATGCCCTGGTCAAGCCATCGCCACGAGAGCAGTTGCAGCGTCAGGGCAACCACCAGATCGGCCAGCAGCAGTCGGCACCGCCAGTCGGCGTGGGTGGCTGGCCGCCGGGGAACCAATCGCTGGACGCCGCAACGGCTCAGCATGACCACCAGACCAAGCAGGCTGACGGTGACGACCGCCTGCCACCCGCAGAGGCCACCCACCAACGCCAGCCCCTGACCAACAAATGGCCCGGCGACACGCACGGCAGCGAACAGTCCTCCGAGCAGCCAGCCCGCCAGGATACCGATCAGGCAGCCCAGCCCGGCCACCTGCCAGGCCGGCAGCGGCAGCATGGCGTGAGCGGTCGGCCAGGCAGGCACCGGCTGCAGCCAGGGGAAGGCTGCCGCCACTCCCAGCAGCAGCCCGAAGGTCACCCCGCCCCACCGCACTGGCAGCCGCTGGCGATCGTGCTCCAGCAAGGCCCATGCCAACAGCGTCACCAGACCAGCACCATGGAGGAGGCACATCCCCACCAGCCGGCCATTGGGATGAAACAGCAAGTCGTCGACACCACGCCACCAGCGGTCCTGCGTCACGCCGTTGCCTAGCGGTAGCGTCAGGCCGCCGGAGAGGAGTTCCACCGAGGCGACCGCTCCGATCAGCACCCCAGCCACAGCCTCAACAAATGGATACCGCACCGGAATCGGCACCAGACAGTCACGACATCGTCCCCGCAACAGCAGCCAGCCGAGGACCGGCAGATTGTCACGCGAGCGAATGGCCTGGCCGCAGGCAGGACAGCGTGAGCCACCGAACACCACCGACATGCCCAAGGGCACCCGGTGGGCGACAACGTTGAGAAAACTTCCGAGGTTGGCGCCAACAACGGCCAAAAAGAAAATCACCACAAGGTCGACCAGTGACATCCCCATCTGCACCACTGTGATTGATCGCCAGTCCATTCGCCACCAGCTGGTTGAGCTGCCTGACGAGAACGTCCGGCCACTTTTCCCACGGCTCGACGCCGCCAGTTTGATACAGTACCACCATCTCCAGCGAAGCGTCGGACGGCAGTTGCAGGAAGCCGACGTCTCTCACCGACCGACGTGTCCCGGACCCGCAACGCGATGCCCTCGACCGCCGATTCTACCCCAACGTCGCCCTCCCCCACCGTCGCCAGCCCAGTTCCAGAAGCGAACGGGCGTCGCCTGCCGGGCTGGGCCGGGCTGGCCTTCCGCCTGACGGCCACGCTGGGCCTGATGGCGTTCGTCCTGCGGGGCATTGATTGGCAATCTCTGCTGGGCCTGCTGCAGTCGCTCGACTGGCGCTGGTGTATCAGCGGGCTGTTGACCGCCGTTTTCATTCAGATCATCGCGGGCATCCGCTGGTCGTCCCTGGCCCGACCGATCGGCTTCGAGCACACGACCGGCTATTTCGTCTGGCGATTCTTTGAAGGCCTGTTCTTCAACCTCTGCCTCCCGTCCTCAATCGGTGGTGATGTGGTCAAGGCCTACCGACTCGCCGAGACGACCAGTGGTCGCCTGCTGGCTGGCTGCACGATTCTGGCCGACCGTCTCACCGGTGTCTCTGCCCTCGGCGTCCTTGCCGGCGCCGCGCTTCTGGCACTCAGGTTTCAGCTCTCCCCCGTCATCACGCTGGCCGTTGGCGGCCTCCTGCTCAGTGGCGTCCTGCTCTTCTTTCGACTTGCCGTCGGCAGCCTCGACTGGCTGCTTGACAGGCTGCCGGCACACCATCGCCTGCGGCAGTTTCTTTCCCAACTGCTCCCCTACCAACTTCGGCCGATCCTGATGAGCCGGGCGGTCGGCTGGAGCCTGATCGTCCAGGCTGGGGCGTCGGTCTCCGTCGCCTTGTTGGCGCGGGCCCTCGGTGTGAACCTCGGCCTTGGCATCTGGTTCTCCGTCGTCCCGCTGATCGCCTTGGCAATGGTGCTGCCTATCAGCATCAATGGCGTGGGACTGCGGGAGGGCGGCATGGCGTTGCTCCTCAGCCCATGGGGCGTTGCCCGGGAGCAGGCAATCGCCGTCGGCCTGCTCTGGCTGCTGGCGACCGTGGTCACCGGCTTGGCCGGTGGCGTCCTCTTCCTGCTCGACCGGCGGCCCCACGGCCCGGGTGACCTCACGTTTCCCGCAACCGCCGATCAGTAAGCAGAATCGCCGCTACTGTTTTGGCGTCCTCAATGCGACCATCGAGGCACATCGCCACAGCCTCGGTCCAGGCCACCTCGCGCCGCTCAATCTGCTCGCCTGGCTCCAACGCCTGCGGCCCCAGCGTCAGCCCTCGAGCAGTGAACACGTGCATGCGTTCACGCAGCACGCCCGGAGACATCCAGAGACAACCCGCCCGTTCAAGTCGATCCGCACGATAGCCTGTCTCTTCACTGAGTTCTCGGGCGGCCGCCTCTTCCACCGACTCCACTCGATCCAGGGTGCCGGCTGGAATCTCAATCAGCGTTTGCCCAACCGCGCGGCGAAAGACGTTGATCAGGCACACCGTGCCGTCATCCAGGAGCGGGACAATGGCCACGCTGCCGGGATGTTCAATGATCTCCCGGGGCCGCCGACTGCCGTCGCGGCACGGTTCCTGAACACGAACCACCCGAAACCGTGGCGTCTCCAACAGTTGTTCTGCGTCTGGCGGGGATTTGCCCTGGGAATCGTCTTGAACCGCGGTCATGGCTTTGGCTCCGGTGGTGAGGCAGTTGGCCGCGTCCGGGCGGGGCGGTCAGCGACGGTGAGTCCATCAGGGTGCTGCAGGGCCTTCAGTGGGACGATCGCCATGGCCAACCAGCCCTGCTGGCCCCCCGCCGGCGCGGCGGACGTCACCGCCGCGACTGGCTCGCCACCAACCGCAACAACAGCCCCTTCCAACACAGGCTCGTCACCGGTGACTGCCAACACCACCAGGCTGCGATTGACATGGCCGAGGGCATCGAGCCGCGCCACGGTTTCCTGGCCGAGGTAGCAGCCCTTGGTGAAACAGAGGGCCCGAGCGTCGAGGCCGAGTTCCTGGGGAAGGGTTTTTTC
>JBDQOY010000142.1:0-2997 GCA_040260935.1 Pirellulales bacterium | reverse complement strand
CCGCCGGAGCATCTCGATCACATCCTCAAGCGACCAATCGCACGGTGAGCCAGCGGCGGGGTGATCGGTGGCCTCCGCCAGCAGAAGCACCGACTCCCAATCCGGGTGCCGCTCCAGCCGCTGGCTCACCGTGCGATTGGTCGCTTGAGGATGTGATCGAGATGCTCCGGCGGTTCGATGCAGATCCTGATGCGCAATGATCGGCCTGTGGGCGGGCGAGACTTCTTCTTGCCGGCGGTGGAGGAGTGGCTGTGACGCAAGGTTTTGAGAAAGCGTCCAATTTTTGCATCCGACGAATGCCCCCCGAATGTGGTGGCCGCAGGTCTCCAGCCGGTAAACGGCAGCGGTTGTGCTGCATGTGCCAGTCTGTCGGCGGGCTGCCGGTGGATGTGCCCTGTGTCGTTGATGGCTTTGTGGGGTGGTGAGCGGTACCCTTGCCGGCAGTGCTCAGCATGCCAGGCGAGCAGGGAGGCAGTTCCCATAACCAGAGTGTGGTCTGTAATGTCTGCGGTGAATGTCTCCACAACGTCGGTGTGTAGTCTTCGTGGTTGTGTCGGTGGGCTGGTCGCGGCTGCCGTCTTGGTCGGTCAACTGCCGGCCGCTCCTCCGCAGGCAACTCCGGTGATAGCGAATCGGCTGGCGGTGCCTGAGCTCGATGCGGCCGTTCCTCCACCACCCCCCAGTCCGCACCCGCTGGAGCCAGCGCTTGAACATGCGGCACGGTCGCTTGCCTTTCTCACCACTGAGGTCCGGGACTATTCCTGTCGGGTTGTGAAACAGGAACGCATCGATGGCCAACTGCAGCCGATGGAATTCATCGATGCCAAGGTCCGGCACCGTTGGGAGGCTGCGGGCGACGTGATGCAAAAGGCATCGCTCTACCTGCACTTTCTTGCCCCGGCTGCGGTAGCCGATCGGGAGGTGCTCTGGGTGGAGGGCCGAAACAATAATCGGATGACGGTCCGCCGAGGTGGCACCCGGTTTGAGTACCTGACCCTCGATCTTGATCCGCGGGGAGACGCGGCCCTGCAACACAGCCGCTATCCGGTCAGCGAGAGCGGCATGCTCGACATGGTGCAGAAACTGATTGAGGTGGGCCGGGCCGACATGGAGTATGGCGAGTGTGAGGTGCGGTCTTTTGCCGGCGTGAAGCTTGATGGCCGGCCGTGTGAATGCATTGAGGTGACCCATCCCCGCCGGCGGACACAATTCCGGTTTCATGTTGCCCGCATATTCATTGACGATGAGTACCCGCTGCCGGTGCGGTACGAGGCCTACGATTGGCCGGCTGCCGACGAAGAACCGCCATTGGTGGAGCAGTACACCTTCCAGAACGTCAAACTCAATGTGGGCTTCAGCGACGCAGAGTTTGAGCGGGGCTACGCGGGCTATCGATTTCGGCCATAATGCCGGCTGGCTTCCCGGATCGGTCGTTTTGTGAGCGGGCCCTGCAGGTACTGATGAGAGCGTTGCTTCGAACCGCATGCACCACCCTGCGACGACGGTGGCGGGACCTCTTTCTTGCTGATCTGTTCTGCAAGGCGATCGCCTTTGCCTTGCTGACCCCCTTGGCCGTGGCGGTGGTGCAGGGCGTCCTCTGGCTGACTGGCAGCAGGGTGCTGGCCGATGCCGATATTCTCTTCGCCTGCCTCAATCCGGTTGGTGCTGTGGGGGCGGTTGTTATCGCGGCAGTCTGGCTGGGCATCACGACCCTCGAGGTTGCCACCCTGTTGGCGATGCTGGCGCAGGCTCCGGGTGGTGGATTGGCTGAGGCGATGTGGCTCGTCTGGGCCCGCGGTGCCGCCCTCTTCCGCCTGGCGGGACAGTTGGTGGTCACGGCAGTTCTGGTGTCGATTCCGTTTGTGCTCATGGCCGCCGCCGCCGCGTGGCTATTGCTTGGTGACGCGGACATCAACTACTACCTCAGCGAGCGGCCGCCTGCCTTTCAAATAGCGGTCGTGGTGGCGGTCTGTCTTGGGCTTGGCCTCACCGCGGTGATCCTGCGGATTTTTGCGGGGTGGCTGCTTGCGCTTCCGCTGGTGCTGTGTGGGCGGCTGCAGCCGCGAGAGGCAATGCGGGAAAGCCGCCGGAAGCTGGGCGGGCGTGAGCGACAGGCGTTTGGCCTGCTGGCTGGGTGGGCTGCGCTGGTGTTCCTGCTGACGGGCCTGGCCTCTGGCGTGGTGGTGGCACTGGCGAGAGAGCTGCTTCCCCTGGTCAGTGGGAATCTGCCCGTGCTGATCGCTGCGGTTGGTGCCACCCTGCTGGCATGGACACTGGTTCATCTCGTGGTGAATCTCCTGGCGGTCACCAGTTTTGCAGTGCTGCTTGATGCAGCTGCCAGGGCGGTGCTGCCGGCGAACGAACTCTCGGTGCCTCAGCCGGTTGTGGCCGGTCCCTCCGTGTGGAGTGGGTTGCGATCGCGTCGTGGGCTGGTGCTGGTGGCGGCGGTGGGCTGCCTGGTCGCCATGGCCAGCGGTGTTGTGGCGGTTCGCCGCGTCAGCCTGAGCGATTCAGTGGAAGTGATGGGCCACCGAGGGGCGGCAGGCCTTGCTCCTGAGAATACCCTGGCTGCCGTTGATGCCGCGATTGCTGCTGGTGCCGACTGGATTGAGATCGACGTCCAAGAGTCAGCCGACGGCGACGTCGTCGTTACTCACGACAGTGATTTCATGAAACTCGCCGGTGTTGCCACGAAGGTCTGGGAGGTGACCCGTGATGACCTTGCCACGATCGATGTTGGCAGTCGGTTTGGGCCAGCCTATGCCGGGGAACGCGTGCCGACCCTGCGTGAGGTGCTCACCCGGTGCCGGGGCCGCATCGGAGTCAATATTGAGTTGAAGTCCTACGGACACGGGCAGCAGCTTGAACAGCGGGTGGTTGAGATCGTTGAGGCCCATGGAGATCCTGCCGACGTGCTGCTGATGTCCCTGAAGCCGGCGGTGGTCAGGAAGGTCAAGGCGCTGCGGCCCGCCTGGCGGGCAGGGCTGCTCCTTTCGG